>JAEWYA010000124.1 GCA_023395775.1 Bacillota bacterium | reverse complement strand
ATGCGGTGGATGGTGGCATAGGTCCAATAGGTGGTGCGCTCCAGTCGGCTGCTGTTGCGGTACCGCTCCCCCATCAGCCGCTTGTACACGCTGGGGCACGGGACGCCCTCCCCGTTCAGAATTTTTGCAATTCCGATCTTGCCGTGCCCCTCCTCAAACAGGGCGAATATTTGCCGCACCACCTCCGCGGCCACCGGATCGACCACCAGATGGTTGCGGTTTTTCGGGTCCTTCAGATAACCGTAGCTGGAGAACGCGCCGATAAACTCGCCCCTGCGCTGCTTGGTATGCAGGGCGCTCTTCACCTTCATGGAGATGTCTCTGGCATACTGCGCGTTGAACAGGTTTTTCAGCGGCACGGTCATGTCATACGCGCCGCGGCTGCTGTCGATGTCGTCTGTCACTGCCACAAACCGTGCGCCGTGCGCCGGCAGCCAGCGCTCCAAATACCGACCAGCGTCGATATAATCCCGTCCAAAGCGAGACAGGTCCTTTACCAGAACGCAGTCTATTCTCCCGGCCTCAATATCCCGCAGCATCCGCTGGAAAGCGGGACGGTTAAAGTTGGTGCCCGTGTAGCCGTCGTCTATGTAGCAGTCTTGCACCGCAAGCTCCGGCCGGGCCTGCGCGTATTCCGTCAGCAGGCGGCGCTGATTGCCGATGCTGTCGCTCTCCGGCCGGTCGCCGTCCTCCCGCGACAGGCGGCAGTACAGCGCCGTTTTCCAGACTTTTTTTGAGGTTTCGTCTCTTTCCACAGGCAGTCCCTCCCTTCTGCGGCGCGCATCCTGCTCAAACGTGCTGCTCGTGCGCCCGGATGAGGCTCAGGACCAAAGCTTCCGCCGTGGTCTCGCCCTCATACCTGCGTACGACCTGCATTCCGTCGGTGGGGAGTTCCTCCCTGAATTCCCGTTCTGCTTCGCTCATGCGCCGCCTCCTTTCATCAGCTGTTCCATTTTATGCGAATGCGGGGCAGGACATGCAGGGCAGTGCCGGTACAGGCCAGGAATGGCGCGTAATTCCCGCCGCAAAAACGCTTTCCAGTTCTTTTGCAGGGAGAAAGGTACAAATCTCAAATTTTGGCATCGACTTTAGGATTATTTGACATTTTATATTATTAAATATATAATCTTGTCGATTAATGGAACAAATGTCAATCGCTTTTGTTGGCCAAGCCCTTCCTTTTCGAACTCTTCGGGATGGTTCTGCGGGGCGGCATTTTATTACAGTGAAGCACTGACTGGTCGCGGCCATAATGAAAAGGAGTCACGATGAGATTCGTAGCGGCAAATTGTCTGCGTGAAGGTATGCGGCTGGCAAAGCCCTTGTATCGGGGTACCAACACCATGCTGTCCAGCGGAATCACGCTGAACCAAATGTATATTGACGGAATCCAGCGCAGCGGATATTCCGGCGCCTACATCGACGATGACCTGTCACAGGACATCGAGGTCATCGATATAATCAGCGATGAGCTGCGCATGGAAACCATGAAGGGAATCCGCAAAATCATCACCACCGCCCAGCAGGGCGGCAAAAGCGCCCGCCCGGTCGATATTTCCGCCCAGGTGGAACGAATCGTGCAAGAGCTTTCCGCTTCCCGGGACGTGATGGTGAACATACTGGACCTGTGCAGCTTTGACAGCTATACCTACTCTCATTCTCTCAATGTGGCGGTATTGGCCATCGTCTTGGGGATCGCCATGAATTTTCCGGTCGGCGATTTGGTGGCTCTGGGCTGCGGCGCTCTGCTGCATGACATTGGAAAGGTATTTATCAGCAAAGGGATTATCCAGAAGACCGGACCGCTGACGCAGGAAGAATTTGATCAGGTAAAAACTCATTCCCGTGTGGGGTACGACTATATCATGGCGGAATACCGGCTTCCCCCGCGGAATTGCAGACCTATTCTGGAGCACCACGAGCGGTATGACGGCTCGGGCTATCCCTTGAAAAAGCGCGGCACTGAGATTTCCCTGTATGGACGGATCACCGCCGTGGCGGACGTGTACGATGCGCTGATCTCCGAGCGTCCCTACCGAAAAGCTCTGCCGCCCAGCGAGGGGGTGGAATACGTTATGGCCAGCTCCGGAACCCTGTTTGACCCGGAGGCTGTCAACGCCTTCACCAAAAAGATCGCTCCGTATCCCGTGGGTACCTCCGTGGCTTTGAGCAACGGCTGGATCGGGCTGGTCGTCAAGAACTACGCCTCGTACTGCCTGCGCCCCAAGGTTCGCATCTACCAGCAGGGCGGCGTAGCGGTAAAGCCTTTTGAAATCTCACTGAGGGACGATTTCAGTTATCTGAACGTCATCATAAGCGGTGTCGCCTGATGATTCAATTTCTTTTACGCCCATCGCACTGGTAAACTAGCTTGAGAATATTCCGACTCCAGCACAGAAGCAATAGGAGATTTATCTGATGAAAAGTTTAAAAACACGACTGATTGTGGTCATCCTTGCTCTGGTAATCGCCTCGTCGGCTTCGATTGGGGCAATTGGGGTTATAGAGAGCTTCCGCGTCACTGACTCCATCGTGCATACTCAGGTTGAGGGCAGGCTGGAGGGTGCCGCCAACATGCTTGAACTCTATCTGCAGGAGCAGTTCGGAGCGCTCAGTTTGAACAGCGCCGGAGAGTTGGTCGGCTCCAACGGCAAGTCCATTGAGGGAAAATACGATTACATCGACCGGCTGTCCCAGGAGGTGAACGTGGTCGCCACGGTGTTCACCAAAAATGGGAGCAGCTATACCAGAACGCTTACAAGCATTAAGGACGCCAGCGGGGAACGGGCCGTCGGAACGGAGCTGGACACGTCGGGGAGCGCCTATCAAGCCCTTACGGCAGGTCAGTCCTTCTTCGGTGAGGCCGACATTCTCGGTTCCGCGTACATGACCGCGTATGTTCCGCTTCAGGACAGTGCCGGTCAGAACATCGGCGCTTATTTTGTGGGCGTATCCATGGACTCCGTCAACACAATCCTGAACGATGGCTTAGCCACTGCCATCCGTTCCATGGTGATCCTGACCGTTTTGGTACTGCTTGCCGTCGGCGTGGTCACCATCTTTATTGGCGGCGGTATCTCAAAACCTGTTAAAAAAATTGCCCACGCCGCACAGCGGATTGCCGACGGCGACTTCAATGTGGAACTCTCCGTTCATTCCAGAGACGAGGTGGGAGAACTTGCAAAGGCCTTTAACCTCACCATCAGGCAGCTGGTCAATTACCAGGGGTATATTGATGAAGTTTCCGACGTCCTCTATCATGTAGCCAACAGCGATCTGCGCGTCCAGCTCCACATGGAGTATGCCGGCCAATTCAAAAAGCTGAAGGACAACATGACGGCGCTTCTGGAAAATTTGAACTCCACGATTCTGCGGATCAACGAGTCCGCTCAGCAGGTCCACAGCGGCGCGGAGCAGGTGTCGGACGGCGCGCAGGCGCTCTCTCAGGGCGCTGCCCAGCAGGCCAGTTCCGTCGAGGAGTTGTCCTCCTCCATCGCCGAAACAGCCGATCAGATTCAGCGGAACGCGCAAAACGCACAGTCCGCTCACGAGAAAGCCGACATTGCCGGAAAAGAGCTGCAGATCAGCACCGACCAGATGCAGGAAATGGTCTCCGCCATGCAGAACATTATCACGAAGTCCTCCGAGATCTCGAAGATTATCAAGGTCATCGACGACATCGCGTTCCAGACGAATATCCTTGCACTGAACGCCGCCGTGGAGGCTGCCCGGGCCGGGGAGGCCGGCAAGGGCTTCGCCGTTGTCGCGGACGAGGTGCGAAATCTGGCCGGAAAATCCGCTGAGGCGGCTAAGAGCACCTCCGCATTGATCGAAGAGACCATTCAGGCCGTTAACACCGGCTCCGAAATTGTGGATCAGACCGCCGCCTCTTTAACCAGGACCGCCGCAGTCACGGCGGAAGCCGTCTCTTTGATCGACAAGATCGCCATAGCCTCTCAGGAGCAGGCGGAGTCCACTGCTCAAATCAACAAGGGCGTGGAGCAGATTTCGGCGGTGGTACAGAACAATGCCGCCACCGCCGAGGAGAGCGCGGCCGCCAGCGAAGAGCTGACCGCACAGTCCGTCACCATGCAGGACCTGATCTCCCGGTTCCAGCTCCGGGATCGGGACAGCGTTTCCGCGCATTCCGATTCGGCTCCTGCCGAAACCAAAACCTGCGCCGCGCCAGAGGACATTTCCACTCCTATTGGCGGAAAATACTGACTGCCCACTCGGCGTAACGGCGACGAAATTGCCGCATACTTCCATCACCGTGGGGGAACGAGGACACGCAAACGCTCATTGATACTCTGGGATCGTACAATGTGAAGGCCACTTTTTTTGTAGTGGGCGACTGGGCAGAAAAATATCCGGAGTCCGTTAAGGCTTTGCACGACGCGGGACACGAGGTCATGAGCCACTCCGCCCACCATGACCACTATAACTCCCTGTCCGCTGAGCAGATCACGGCCGACCTGAAGGAGAGCTGCGACAAAATCGAGGCTGTCACCGGCGTGCGGCCAACGCTGATCCGCTGTCCTTACGGAGAATACGACAACCATGTCATCTGTACCGTGCGGGATTATGGGTTGGAGCCCATCCAATGGGATGTTGAAACACTCCACTCAGTTGGAGTAAAACGTGTACGACTTGCTATCAAAGGAGCAGCAGTTTTGGCCTAAAGGTCAGAACTGCTGCTCCTTTTTATACACGCTTTAGAAATTATAACAGAAACCTTTTCCACATTTTATACCGATAAAAGTAAAAAAGTACGGTGCTCCACTTATTGAAATATAATGAAGCCATGCTATAATTAGAAAATAATGGATTTTATGGTCGTGCTTTGGGATTGCGCTGTTCTCTGTGAAAGGAGTCACACGGATGGAGTTTTTGGCACATATTTCGGAGGATCGAGAGAACGTTCAAACTGTAAAAGAACATTTAGAGGGTACAGCAAATCTGGCTCAGCAATTCGGCGCTTCGTTCGGCGCAGGGGATGAGGCCTTCTATGTCGGAATGCTCCACGACATAGGAAAATTCTCCGTGGAATTTCAAAACCACCTGCTGCGTGACGGAATAGGCTGTGACCACTCCACCGCCGGAGCTCAGCAGGCGCTGAAGGCCGAGCCGGGCAACCTGCCCGCCGCCTTTGCCATCGCCGGGCACCACGGCGGTCTGCCGGATGGGGGCAGCGGGTCAGACAAGGCAACCGCCCCCCCGCTTAT
>JAEWYA010000067.1 GCA_023395775.1 Bacillota bacterium | reverse complement strand
GTCGGACGGTGTTCGCGGAGGTTTCGATTATTGGATTGGCTCCGTCCATGAACTACATTCCCTGAAAACCGGGGAATACTATTGTGTGGACTGGGGAGCGGAGAGCCTGACTGCCTGTCGGGATCAGGTCTGCGGCGGGGACTTCCTGTCCGTGGCGGAGTGGTACTATCAGGACGTGGCCGCTCTGGCGCGGCAAAAACCCACCGTTCTGGGGCATATGGATCTCATCACAAAGCTCAATCTGGACGGCGCGTTTTTTGATGAGGCCGCGCCCAGGTACCGCGCGGCGGCGCTTGCGGCGCTCCATGCTGCCGATCCGACCGTCACGCTGCTGGAAATCAATACGGGGGCCGTTCAGCGGGGCTATCGAAAAACGCCCTATCCCGCGCAGTTTTTGTTGAAGGAGTGGCGCGCCATGGGCGGGATGGTGATTTTGACCTCCGATGCCCACAGCACAGACGCCATCCTGTTTGGCTACGATATGGCGGCGGAGGAGGCAAAGACCGCCGGATTTACTGAAACCGCCATTCTGACCATGGACGGTTTATCCCTCTGTTCGCTGTGAGAGAGAAAGCACCGAGAAATTTCAAAAGAAATTTCTCGGTGCTTTTTAAATCCGCTGCTCTTTATATCTTGCCCTGGCAGGAACAAAATTTTTCCGTATGGCTATGCGGCAGAGCTGCGGTTCATACTGCGCGACTCCGACGCTTAGCGGTATGCCGCGCCGGGCGTCACCGCGTTTTCACCGTCCAGCAAAAAGCCATCCTTGTCGTGGACGCGGGCGTTGCGGAGCATCTGGCCATAGGTCGCGCCCCGGATCACGCTGCCGTTCGTTCCGTTCTGGGCAGTGGTGGTAGTGGTGGCGGTGGTGGCGTTTGCCCCATTATTGACGACTGCGGACTTGGATGTGCCAAGACCGTTGTTATCACGGCTCAGTATACTATCGCCCGCCGTCTTGGCGGCGGTACCGGACGCACCGTTGCTTTTGGTCACACCGGTGCCGTTGGCCGTATTGGAGCCGGTGCCGGTGGTCGTACTGGAGCCGGTGACAGATTTGTTAGGGACGGTGCTGTTTGTGTTGCCGTTATTATAGCCGCAGGCAGTCGTGCTCACGGCCAGCAGGGCAGTTAACAAGAGCGCAAATGTCCTTTTCAAGTCGTTTCCTCCTTTGTGTGGACTTTCGTTGCATTGCGATACCCTGCGTTAGTATGGCTCGACAAATGAAAAGCAACCGTGGCAGTTTTTTGCAGAATTAAAAATTAAAAAACACTTGCATTTACAGTGTTGCCAATATTAATATGAATCTATCAAATAGCGCACGGCCTATGACGCCTGCTCACAGTGCGCGAGAGAACAGAAAAACTTTAAATTTTTAAGGGGGTATTTGTTTTATGGAACTTAAGGGAAGCAAGACGGAAGCCAATCTGTGGATTGCATTTGCGGGGGAGAGCAAGGCCCGCAATAAGTACGACTACTTTGCCAGTAAGGCGAAGAAAGACGGCTATGAGCAGATCGCGGCCATTTTTCAGGAAACCGCTCTGAATGAGAAGGAACACGCCAAGCTGTGGTTGAAAGCCCTTGACGGCATTGGTTCCACCGAGGAAAACCTTGCCGCCGCCGCTGCGGGTGAAAATGAGGAATGGACGAAGATGTACGCCGACATGGCCCGTACCGCCGAAGAGGAGGGATTTTTGGCATTGGCCGCTCAGTTCGAGGGTGTGGCAAAAATCGAGAAGACCCACGAGGAGCGATATTTGAAGCTACTGGAAAACCTGAAAAAGGGCGAGGTTTTCAAAAAGGGCGAGAAGGTCATGTGGTTTTGCCGTAACTGCGGCCACGTGGAGATTGCGGAAAGCGCGCCGGCAGTATGCCCCGTCTGCAAGCACCCTCAGAGCTATTTTCAGATCAAGGCTCTCAACTATTGATTTTTAAATTTTCCGTTGGTTAGGGCCGCCGTGAAAGAGGCGGCCCTAACTTTTGACTATTCAGACTGCCCATAGTCATTTGGAGGAATTTACAACTTTTTTGGAAAATATAATAACGCACAAAAGCTAGACCGGAATCCAGACGAATGTTTGTGGAAACAGACAAAAACGAAGAGATTACACCGATGTATTTTCAAAATGTTTCTGTAAAACCCTGTTGACGTTTTTGCAAAAAACGGATATGATAAAGAGAGAAAATTAGATCTTATGCGGAGTTTCAATAAGGCGTTAGGGAAAAGGAGTGCTGCATATGTATACACAGGAGATCACGGTCAACAACGAGGTGGGTCTGCACGCGCGGCCTGCGACGTTCTTTATCCAAAAGGCAAACGAATTCAAGAGCGGAATCTGGGTGGAGAAGGAAGACCGCCGGGTCAACGCCAAAAGTCTGCTGGGCGTTCTGTCTCTCGGGATTGTCATGGGGACCACCATCACGCTGATTGCCGACGGAACCGACGAGAAGGAAGCTGTCACCGCATTGGTGGAGCTGGTCAAGAACAATTTCGGCGAATAACCTTTTTACCCGCGCTTTAAAATTTTCTTTGAGAAAAAGAGAGAAAAAAAGAGGCCGCTGCGGTCTCTTTTACCCTGCGGTGACGCGGGGTTTTCTTTTTGCCGCATAAAAAAGAGGGGAGGGTCAAACGTGACGAAGGAGGAGCTGCGGGACAAAGCCAACAATCTGCCGCTGAAGCCGGGCGTCTATCTGATGATGGACAGAACCGGCAAGGTCATTTATGTGGGGAAAGCCAAACGGCTTAAAAACCGCGTGAGCCAGTATTTTCAGGACAGCGCGTCCCACACGGCCAAGACCCGGAAAATGGTATCCGAGGTGGACCATTTCGACACGATTTTTGTCTCCAGCGAGTGGGAGGCCCTGGTGCTGGAAAACTCCCTCATCAAGCGGCATATGCCCCGTTTCAACATTCTGCTGAAGGACGACAAGGGTTATCCCTTTGTGCGCATGTCCAAAGAGGCGTATCCCCGGTTTTCCATGGTCCATCGGTATGCGGAGGACGGCGCGCGGTACTTTGGCCCCTTTGGCGGAAGGTTCGAGACGCGCCAGGCGCTGGATGCGGTATGCGCCGCGCTGAAGCTTCCCACCTGCAACCGAAAATTCCCGCAGGATATCGGCGGGGCGCGGCCCTGTCTCAACTATCACATGGGCCGGTGCGACGGCTGGTGCCGCCCCGGCATGGCGGAGGGGGACTATCGCTCCCGCATGTCTCAGGCGGCGGCGCTGCTGGAGGGGAAGTCCAAGCTGCTGCTCCGGGAGATGGCGGAGGAGATGGAGGGAGAGGCGGAGGAGCTTCACTTTGAAAGGGCCGCCGTCCTCAGGGACCGCATGGCCGCCATCAGCGCGCTGGGCAAAAAGCAGACCGTGATCGCGGGCCTTTGCGCCGATACGGACATCTGGGGCATCTATAAAGGCGCCAAATGCTGCTACGCTGTTCTCCACATGGAGGACGGGAATCTGGCGGGCCGGGAGACGGAGCTCTTCGCCGCTCCCGGCGACGAGGACGAGGGGGAGATGCTCTCGGCCATCACCGCCCAGTATTATCTGCCCCGGGCACTTCTGCCCCACGAGATTTTAATTCCCGCCGATTCGGGAAACTGCGAGGAGCTGTCCCAGGTCCTGTCTCAGCGGGCGGGCCACAGAGTCTGGGTCCACGTTCCCCAGCGGGGAGAAAAAGCGGAGCTGCTGGAGATGGCCCGCCGGAATGCCGCCGAGGAGGCGGAGCGGGCCACCACCCGGGAGGAGCGCAGCAGCCAGACCTTGCTGCTGCTGGCGAAAATGACGGGCCTGCCCCAGCCGCCAAGGCGAATGGAGTCCTATGATATCTCCAACACCGGGTCCAGCGAGATCGTGGCCTCCATGGTGGTGTACAGCGGCGACCGACCGCTGAAAAACGCTTACCGGCGGTTCCAGATCAAGGATGTGACCGGCCACCCGGACGACTATGCCTCCATGCGGGAGGTGCTGCGCCGCCGGCTCCAGCGCGCCGCCGACGGGGACGAAAAGTTTTTGCCTCTGCCGGACGTGCTGCTGATCGACGGCGGCGAGGTTCACGCCAGGACCGCTCTGGAGGTGACGGAGGCCTTCGGCCTGGCCATCCCTATTTTTGGCATGGTGAAGGATGACCGGCACCGGACCCGGGCGCTGGTGACACCGGAGGGCATGGAGATCGGCATTCAGGCGAATCAGGCGGTGTTTTCCCTGATCGGGCAGATTCAAGAGGAGACCCACCGCTTTGCCATCACCTATAACCGGGACAGCCACCGGAAAAACGCGCTCCGCTCCGCGCTGGACGATATCCCCGGCGTTGGGCCAAAGCGCAGGGACGCTTTAAGAAAGCACTTCGGAACGGTCAAGGCGATCCGCGCCGCCACGGCGGAAGAATTGGCCGCCGTCATCGGCGGCGCCGCCGGGGAGAGCGTGTATCAGCACCTCCATGGAGAGCCGGAAAACGCTGCCCTCGGGGACGAGTCCGAAAGTCATCCCGGTTGACGATGGGGGATTTCCCGCAAAAGAGGCGGATGCCCCACCCAACAAAATAGGACCGCCAAACACTCACGGAGCGTTTGGCGGTCCTGTTTTTATACCGCAATGGGCCAGAAATTCAATGTCTGAAAAACAGTCTGCGCAGCCGGTACCGCCACAGCAGCATCAACTGCCCAAGCGCCCGGTCCAGAAGGAGAAACACCAGATTTCCCCCGCCCAGAAGCGCTATCAGAAAGGGCGTGGAGTATTCCTCAAATTCCGTTTCCAGCATATCAAGACCCAGCACTCGCAGCAGCAGGAAATACAGCGCCAGCACAGCGGCGTTGAAAACCGCCAGTTTGCAGATAAGACGCACAGGGCGGCTGCGAAGTCGCTCCAGCGCGGGCCGCAAGACCGGATAGTACCCCAAAAACAGGTAGATGCCCGCCAGCTCCTTATCCGGGGCCAGCAGCAGCGCCAGCAGCGCCGTCACTCCATAGACGCCCAGCGCGGACCCCCAGCCGTATTCCGAGAGGACCGGCAGCAGCGGCAGCATCCCCAGCACCGGCGCGCAGTACGTGGCTCCGGGAACCAGACCGCCCAGAAGCAGCAGCACCGTTCCCAGCGCCGCCGATACGCCGCAAAAGGCGATCTCGTGGCATTTTCGGCCCATCAGCCCACATCCTTATACTTGAGCTTGTAATAGCTCCAGCAGCGCCATTTGGACAGCAAGTCCTTCCCACTCTGCTCCAGCGTGTCCAGCGTCGTCACCGTCCCATCGGGCAGGACCGCGGTCCCCTTTTGGATCACCGGATACTCCCGGCGCAGATCGTTCAGGAATTGGAACCAGGGACTTTCGTCGGCCCGTCCCGTCAGTTCCAGAACCGTGGCCCCCAGATAGCAGGCGCTGATGGTCCCGTCCTTTGGCAGAGCCAGGGAGGCGACGGCCGTGTCCCAGTCCAGCGCCTGGGCCGCCGCATCGTTGGCCCAGATCACATAGGGCGTCTCATAGGACCGCAGGAAGTCGGCCGAACCGTTTTCCTCCGGCGTCAGCGCTATGCCCAACTCTTTATAGGCCAGTTGATTGTCGCCGAGATACGGCAGGTGGTCACCCCAGAAAACCAGCACCACCGGCTCGCCGCTGGCGGAGAAATAGTCGGTCAGGCGGCCCAGCATGGCGTCCGCGTCCCGCGCGCCCTCGATATAGACCGAAAGCAGCGTCCGGGCCTCGTCGGAGAGACTGGCCGAGGTCTGCACCGGCGGAAAAACATAGTCCGCGCCGTATTTGTCGGCGGTGTAGGACATGTGGTTCTGGATGGTGGTGGTGTAGTTGAACAGGGTATTGCCGCCGGACACGGCCGATTCAAACTTCTGCTCAATCAGCCCCGCCATATAATCGTCGGTGACCCAGCGGCCCTTGTACGTAAGATCGGTCATGTCCTCGGCAAACTCGAGCTCCTCCGCGCCGAAGAAGCGGAAGACGTTCTCCCGGTTGTAAAACCAGGCGTCGCCTGGGTGAAGAAAAGAGGTGGCGTAGCCGTCCGCGTCGAAGACGCGGTACAGGC
>JAEWYA010000020.1 GCA_023395775.1 Bacillota bacterium | reverse complement strand
GGGGATGAGCGAAGCTTTGCAGGGCTTCATCGAGGATGAACTGGCGGACCGGCGGTACTATATGGCTTTTTCCTGTCAGGGCCCCGGCTGGGCCAGGCAGACTCTGCGGGATACCGCCGAGGACGAGGGAGGTCACGCCCGTAGGCTGATGGCGGCATATTACCTCATCACCGGCCAGTGCTATCAGCCCGCGGTCAGCTGTGAGCGTATCTGCGTGGGGCAGCTTTGCCCGGCGCTGCGGGATCGGTATCACGCGGAAGCGTGCGGTGGGCTGAATTACGCCCAGGCGGCGGACGCGACCACGGACCCATGCCTTGCAAAATTGCTGAACGAGCTGAGCGAGGACGAGTACCGGCACGCGGAGCGGATGCTGGTTTTGCTGGAGCGGGGAATGAAGCAGCAATAACCGCGCCGAAAAAGCCGGGATAAAATCCAACAGCCGCCTGCTTTGCAGGCGGCTGCTCCGCCATCATTAAGCAGGCGGACAAGCTCCTGGGCGCCCCGCTCCTTCGGTCACGCGGTCATCAGTGAAACCGCCTGGAGGCATAGATTTTTCCGTCGGAGCGGGCCAAGGAAAGCGGCGGCCGCAGCCTTGCATTTTTACGTATGGTTTGCTATACTGAAACAATAAAACAGCGGGCCGGCAGGACGCCCTGCCGGCCCTATTCAAAAAAGCGGCGGCGCCGCGTCGGGGCCGGACACCGCGTGGGGTGCCGCGTGGCGCCCTTCCGCTTAAGATATCCTATGCCCGGCAGGGCAGACGGTTCCTGTTGGCATGGAGGGCTTGACCTCGACCGAGCCGCTGATTTTTCAATGAAAAGAGGGCTTTTTATGATCAAGATATCGCCGTCTATCCTGTCCGCCGACTTTGCGAACCTGGAGCGGGACATTCGGAAAATTTCCACGGCCGACTATGTCCATGTGGACGTGATGGACGGTGTGTTTGTCCCCAACATTACCATCGGGATTCCGGTGGTCAAGGCGATCCGACCCGCCACGGCCCTGCCGCTGGATGTCCACCTGATGATTGTCCAGCCGGGACGGTATGCTGCGCAGTTCTGCGACGCCGGGGCGGACATCGTCACGATGCACGTGGAGTCGGACACGGAGGCGAATCTCCGCGACGCCATTGAAAAGGTTCACGCCAAGGGGAAGCGGGCCGGTGTGGTGGTGAAACCGGGAACCCCCGCCGAGGCCGTGCTGCCGTATATCAAGGACGTGGAAATGGTTCTGGTCATGACTGTGGAGCCGGGATTCGGTGGGCAGAGCTTCATGCCCGATCAGATGCTCAAGGTTCGCGCAATCCGGAAATATATCAACGAGCAGAATCCCGCCTGTGAGCTGGAGGTGGACGGCGGCGTGGCCCCGGATACGTTCCGTGCCTGCATCGATGCGGGGGCCAATGTGCTGGTGGCGGGCAGCGCGGTGTACAAAGCGCCGGATATTCCCGCCCGTATCCGGCTTCTGCGGGGCTGAGAGGAGAACGCCATGAAGAACATCAGTGATTTGCCCCGCCTGCCCTTGGGACAGTATCCAACGCCGTTTTACAAGCTGGAATCCGTCAGCGCCAGATACGGTCGGGACGTTTATATCAAGCGGGATGACCTGTGCGGTGTGGCGCTGGGCGGGAATAAGGTCCGCAAGCTGGAATTTCTGCTGGCCCGGGCAAAGGCCGACGGGTGCGACACGGTGTTTACCACCGGTGGTCCGCAGTCCAACCACGCGGCGCTGACCGCCGCATGCGCGGCGAGACTTGGCATGAAGGCCGTGCTGCTGCTGAAGCGGCACGGCGTGACGGAGCGCCGGGGCAATCTGATCCTGGATGAGCTGTACGGCGCGGAGGTCCATCTGATGGACACCGATTCCTACGACGAGATCTATGCCGAAATGCGCCGCCGGGCTGCGGAGCTGGAGAAACAGGGCCGCAAGTGCTGCCTGATCCCGCTGGGCGGGTCCACGCCTCTGGGGGCTGTGGGCTATGTGAACTGCGTCCGGGAATTCACGGTGCAGGCCATGGCGGCGGGTGTCCGGGTGAGGCACATTGTCTCCGCCACCGGCTCCGGCGGAACCACCGCCGGACTGCTTCTGGGTGCACGGCTGTTTCAACCCGGCGCCAAGGTCATCGGTGTTGCCGTGTCCGACGATCCCTTCGATCGGATTGTTTCGGAGCTGGCCGCGGGGGCGGCGGAGCTGCTGGACTGTGCCTTCGCCGGAAATCCCGGCGATTTTGAGATGGTGGAAAACGTGGGGGCGGGATATGCCGTTCCCAACGCGCAGGATACGCCCCAGATTCTGGCGCTGGCCCGGGACGAGGGCATTTTGCTGGACCCGGTGTATACGGGGAAGGCATATTCAAAGCTGTGCCGGATGCTGGAGGAGGGTTCCCTTTCCGGGGACGGCGCAGTGGTCTTCGTCCACACCGGCGGCGCGGCGGCGCTGTTTGCAATGGATCTGGGATAAATTGAGAGAATGAGGTCTGACCATGGAGTATTTTCCTGCACCACTGGAAAAACTGGTGGAACAGTTTGCCCGCCTCCCCGGCATTGGCGGAAAGTCTGCGCAGCGGCTGGCGTTTTATGTGCTGGGGCTTCCGGAGGAGGAGGCCAGAGAGTTTTCCAACGCCATTATCGACGCAAAGAAAAGCGTGACCTGCTGCCCGGTGTGCCAGAATTTTACCGCGGGGGGGCTGTGCCCCATCTGCGCTTCGCCCAAACGGGATGGGAGCGTCATCTGCGTGGTGGCGGACCCCCGGGACGTGGCGGCACTGGAGCGGGCGCGGGAATTTAACGGACACTACCACGTGCTCCACGGGGTCCTGTCTCCCATGAACCACATTGGCCCGGACGACCTTGCCATCAAGCCGCTGCTGGATCGGGTGGCCAAGGGCGGCGTGGAGGAGGTCATCATGGCAACCAATCCGGACACGGAGGGGGAGGCCACCGCCATGTATCTGGCGCGGCTGCTGAAGCCGTTTCAGGTGAAGGTCACCCGGCTGGCTTACGGCATCCCCGTGGGCGGTCATCTGGAATTTGCCGACGACGCCACGCTGTCCCGCGCGCTGGAGGGACGGCAGGAAATTTAGCAGATGTATGATTAGAAAGATAGAAGCTGTTGGCATCTCTTTTCAGATACCAACAGCTTCCTTCTTTGCTTGAAATTTCGCCCTTACAACTGGAACTTTGCCACCAACTCCTTGAGCATTTGCGCCTGCCCGGACAGCTCTTCGCTGGCGGCTGCACTCTCCTCCGCTGTGGCGGAGTTTGTTTGGACCACATTGGAAATCTGATTTACACTCAAGGACACTTGCTCGATTTTATTGGACTGCTGGCTGGATACCTTGGAAATCTGCTCCACATTATCGGAAACGGCTTCCATGCTTGCAACAACTGCCTGCAGCGCCTTGGCTGTACTATTGGCAACGACAGCGCCCTTTTCAACCTGTTCCCTGGAATTGTTAATTAACAGAGTGGTCCCCTTGACTGCTTCCGCACTCTTAGCCGCCAGATTCCGCACTTCATCCGCTACAACGGCAAATCCCTTTCCAGCCGCCCCTGCACGGGCCGCCTCAACAGCTGCATTCAATGCGAGAATGTTGGTCTGGAAAGAAATATCTTCAATTGTTTTTACTATTTTTTCGATTTCATTGGACGACTGGTCAATTTTGGCCATGGCGTTCAACATATCATTCATGTGCTGGTTGCTTTCATTGATTTGGGTGCGGACATCGTCAACCTTTTCGTTTGCCTGACCGGCGTGCTTTGCATTTGTCTTAATATTTTCTGCGATTTCTTCCATGGTCGAAGATAGCTCTTCAATGGAAGCGGCCTGTTCCGTAGCGCCTTGAGAAAGCAGCTGAGCTCCGCTTGCAACCTGTTCGGAGCCGCTGGCAATTTGCTCCGAGGCTTGACTGATGGAAATAAGAGACGCATCCAACGATTTTGTAATATTTTCAAGAGATTCTTTGATAGGAAGAAAATCTCCGTCAAACTCAATCTGCGTCTCAATACGCATATTACCCCGTGAAACTTCAGACAAAACATTTGTAATTTCTTCAATATAGCCGCGCAAAGACAGCACCGTTTTGTTCAAAGACTCTGCCAAAATTCCGGTTTCATCATCGGAATGAATGTCCACAGTTTCCGAGTGCAAATCGCCAACGGACAAAAGTTCAAGTCTGCGGCAGACATATGTAATTGGGTTGACAATGGATTTGGCAGCCAACAAAGCAATCACAATTGCGCATATAATGCAGAAGATGGACGACGAAACCAGCCCGATGATTGTATAGTGAATGGAAGCGGTCATTTCAGCAATGGGAGCAACAATACCAAAAGACCATCCGTCTGTCCCCGGCAACGGGGCGTGATAGCAGATCCGATCTCCCGTGCTATACGAATAGATCGTGATGCCGCTTTGCGTCAAGTCTGCATACTTATAAACTTCCGCAGTTTTATGGTCGTCAATTTTTTGGGACGAGATATTGCCAATCAGAACGCCATCTTTATCGATAATAAATGCGCTTCCTGTTTTACCCACCACAACATCCTGAATAAATGGGCTGTAACTATACGGGTCCAGCGTGGCCATCAATACTCCGCTGAAATTCGCGCTGGAAATTGGAGTACACGCAATGATGCAGAAGTTTCCCGCCGGGTCGTTCATAGGAACAGAGAAGTAAGTTTCTCCCTGCGCGGCGCTTTGAAAATAAACCTGATCAGAAATGTTCTGGTTGTTCAGATCAGAATCCTTACTTATGATCGTTCCGTCCGTTTTAACGAGGCTCAACGTTTTATATCCAAGAGAATCCTTGTCCTGATCCAAAATATTGATTATCTGGTCTTCCGTGAGCCCGGCAGCTCCAATCTCATCGGATTGGGCCAAGGACTTAAGCTGAGTTTGCATATTTTCCAATCCATGGGAGATGGATTCAGTCAATATCGTGCCCATCGAGGTTAAATCACTGTTGACATTTTGCGTCAATCCCTGATAACTGGAAAAAGTGCCGATTACCAGATTGAGAGCGGCGGTCAAAATTACAATTGAAACAGTGCATAGCACAAGCTTGGATTTAAGAGACTTCATCTTGAGCTTTTTAAACTTTAGCCGTTTATTCATCATATTCTCCTTTGTTTGCTGTGTTTTCCCTCTATTTACAAAAAGACCCAATAAATGAATCTTATGCGATGTAAAAATTTCTGTCAAATTACAATAGTTACAAAAACGTCTGGATTTTGAATGAGACGGCATATTTGTACCAATCAATCTAAGTATCTTCGCCCTTTTAGTTTCACCACAAAATACTTGCCAGCACTTACTGACGATGCTTGGATTGGCTTGACAAAAGACAGGCTTGGGAGATACTATGTTCTAGGGTATACTGCGTATTGTGTTTGCGCAAAAATAAAGTTGACAGCCCCGAGCCGTTCAAGCTCCGGACTTTGCCGGTTCGAGGACTTGAAAAATTCTTCGCTGAAGGAGTTCAGCCAAAATACAGCCAAAAAATTGCTCAAATGAAGAAAGTTGAGGATCATCTATGCCCGAAATCAAAAAAACCGCCATGGTCACCGTCTGCGGACGCCCGAATGTGGGCAAATCCAGCCTCACCAACGCACTGGTGGGTGAAAAGGTCGCCATCGTCTCCAACAAGGCCCAGACCACCCGCAACCGTATCTGCGGCGTGGCAAACCGGGGGGAAACCCAGTTCGTCCTGATGGACACGCCGGGACTGCACAAGCCCAAGTCCGCGCTGGGAGACTATATGGTGAAGGTCGTTACCTCCAGCCTTTCCGATGTGGACTGCGCCCTTTTGCTGGTGGAGCCCATTCCCCACGTGGGCGCGCCGGAGGCGTCCCTTATCCAACGGGTGAAGGAGGAGGAAATTCCCACGATCCTGTGCATCAATAAGACGGACACGGTGAAGCCCGACGAGCTGCTGCCGGTGATCGCGGCGTATAACGAGGCGTGGGACGGGTTTGCCGCTATCATCCCCATCTCCGCCCACACCGGCGACGGACTGGACGATCTGGTGTCCGAGATGGGAAAATACGCGCAGGAGGGTCCCCAGCTGTTCCCGGACGGGCAAACCTCCGACCAGCCGGAGCGGCAGGTGATGGGGGAGATCCTGCGGGAAAAGCTGCTGCTGTGTCTGGACAAGGAGATTCCCCACGGTACTGCTGTGGAGATCAGTAAGTTCTCTGAGCGGGACGATGAGGTCATTGAGATCGACGCCACGATCTACTGTGAAAAGTCCAGCCACAAGGGTATCATCATCGGAAAGCAGGGCGCCATGCTGAAAAAGATCAGCACGATGGCCCGGCATGACATGGAGAAGTTTATGGGGACGAAGGTCTATCTTCAGACCTGGGTCAAGGTGAAGGAAAATTGGCGGGACAACGTCAATTATGTGAGAAACCTCGGTTACAAGGATGAATAAGAGGCCCTGCGGGCGGTGAGAATATCGCGGAAGGGACGCGGCGGTTTGCCGCGCCCCCTCCGTGATTTATGTTCGTTATCACGCGCCGCAGCGCCCTCTTGACACGTGAAGCGAATCCTGATAATATAATATTACGCGAGGAACGGAAAGAGTAGCATTTCCCCAAAGGGCAGAGAGGGCGCGTCATCGGCTGTAAGCGCGCCTGCGGCGGGGAGTGTGAAGTGCATCCGGGAGCGAGGGGCGTAATGGCCTCCGGCAGAGCCGCCGTTATCGGGCCGTCCGGCTGTTGGGCCGGCATGAGTATTTGCAAGAGTGGAACCGCGTCGCTGACGCCTCTTGTACCTATCGAGGTACGAGAGGCGTTTTTTGATTTCGGAGGAGCTTTGAATGCAGACTTTCGCCTTTCGATGTCCCGGGATCGACTTCCCCGCGACATTTTGAATGATAAGGAGTTTTTGAATATGAACCGTTTGACGGAACTGCTGGATGCCTACCAGCGCCGCGACCCCGCGGCCCGCAACAAACTGGAGATTTTTTTGCTCTACCCCGGCGTTCACGCGCTGATAAATCACCGCATTGCCCACCTTTTCTATAAGAACCACATGCAGTTTCTGGCCCGGTGCGTGTCCCAATGGAGTCGTTTTTGGACCGGCATCGAGATTCACCCCGGCGCGAGCATCGGCAAGCGCCTTGTCATCGATCACGGCATGGGCATTGTCATCGGTGAGACCGCCGAGATCGGAGACGACTGCCTGCTGTACCAGTGCGTGACGCTGGGCGGTACCGGAAAAGACAAGGGAAAGCGCCACCCGACCCTGGGAAACAACGTGATGGTGGGTTCCGGCGCGAAGGTCCTGGGACCCTTCACCGTAGGAGACAACTCCCGTATTGCGGCGGGGGCCGTGGTGCTCAGCGAGGTCCCGCCCAACTCCACCGCCGTGGGCGTCCCGGCTCAGGTGGTGCGGGTCAGCGGGCGGAAGATAGAGGCCAGTTTTGCCAACGACGTGGACCAGATCAATGATATGCAAGACCCTGTTCAGGAGGAGCTGCTGGCCCTGTTCCAGCGGATGGACTCTCTGGAACAGGAGCTGAAAACCATAAAAGAAAGGACGGCCTGAGCCATGTATCTTTACAACTCCGCCTCCCACAAAAAAGAAGAATTCAAACCCAATCACCCCGACATCGTGAAAATGTACACCTGCGGCCCCACAGTCTATCACTTTGCCCACATCGGAAACCTGCGCAGCTATATCATGGAGGACGTGCTGGAAAAGTATCTGCGGTACGCCGGGTACAACGTCAAGCGTGTCATGAATATCACCGATGTGGGCCATCTGACCAGCGACGCGGACACCGGTGAAGACAAGATGCTCAAGGGCGCCAAGCGGGAGCACAAGACCGTTCTGGAGATCGCCCAGTATTATACCGACGCGTTTTTTGACGACTGCCGCAAGCTGAACATCAAGCGGCCTGACGTGGTGGAGCCCGCCACCCACTGCATCGACGAGTATATCAAGATCATCACCCGACTGATGGATACCGGGTACGCGTATTCGGCGGGCGGCAATGTGTATTTCGACACCTCCAAGCTGGAGCGGTACTACGTGTTCAATGACCACGACGCGGACGATCTGGCGGTGGGCGTCCGGGAGGGCGTGGAGGAGGATGTCAACAAGCGGAACAAAAACGATTTTGTCCTCTGGTTCACCAAGTCCAAATTTGAGGATCAGGCGCTGAAATGGGACTCTCCCTGGGGCGTGGGCTATCCCGGCTGGCATATCGAGTGCTCCGGAATCTCCATGAAGCATCTGGGCGAGGATCTGGATATCCACTGCGGCGGCATCGACAACGCCTTTCCGCACCACACCAACGAGATCGCCCAATCCGAGTCGTATCTGGGACACCACTGGTGCAACTATTGGTTCCATGTGCTGCACCTGAACACCACCGGCGGAAAAATGAGCAAGTCCAAGGGCGAGTTTTTGACTGTCTCACTGCTGGAGGAGAAGGGCTACGATCCGCTGGTTTACCGGTTCTTCTGCCTCCAGTCCCACTACCGCAAGGCACTGGTGTTCTCCTATGAGAATCTTGACAACGCCAAAACTGCCTATGACAAGCTGATTGCCCGGGTGGCCGCGCTGAAGGACGGCCCGGCTGAGGCCGACGGGGAAGCTGCGGATGCTCTGCGGGCCGAATTCAAGACCGCTATGGACAGCGACCTGAACACGTCGCTGGGCATCACAGCGCTGTACGACGTTTTGAAGGCGGACATCTCCGACGGGACAAAGCTGGAATTGCTGAATGAGTTTGACAGCGTGCTGGGTCTGGGCCTTTTGGACCGGGCGGCAAAAAAACGGGAGCAGGATGCAAAGACAGTCAGCTCCGCCGTCGGCGGATTCATTGTCCAGGGCGAGGGCGACCCGGGAATCGACGCGCTGGTGCTGCAGCGGGCGGAGGCGAAAAAGACCAGGAACTTTGCCGAGGCGGACCGTATCCGCGACGAACTGAAAGCGCAGGGGATCGAAGTCACCGACGTACCCGGCGGCGCGATGTGGAAGCGGGTCTAAACAGCCCGGGGAAAAGGACCTTAACGGATTGAGAGGACGCGGGCTGCGGCTTTCTGGCGGATCTAGCGGGGGCGGTGCTGCTGCTGGTGTCCCAACTGATCGAAAGTGAAGACGGCTGGTGGTACGAAAATATTCAGTGGCCTATGACTCCTTTGCCAACATCTGGAGCTTCCTCTGGGTGACGGTGGGCATGGCCGTGGCGGCAGTGTGCATCTACTGGCTTGACCGGAAAGCTGGCACTTAAAAACGCGGCGCTCACCGAGACTGGAAAGCACAAACTGGCGATGTCTCTGGCGGGGTTTACCGCGCCGTATCTGTTCTATCTTCCCATGAAATGGTTTTGGTGACTATGGGGCCGGGCGTAAAGCGTCCGGCCCTTTAAAAATATTTTTTAATTTGTTGCAAAAACTACTGAAGGTATTTATATATTAGGATATTCTAATAAAAGAAAATGGCTAGTAAAAACTTAGTATCGGACCGTGCTTTCAGCACGAGCATTCAAATTCAAAGGAGAGGCGGGTGAGAGATGGAAGTGGATTATATTCGTCAGGCGGAGTTGTTGAAGGCATTGGCCAACCCGACCCGGTTGGAGATTGTCCACTGCCTGCTGAACGCCGGCTGCCGCAACGTGGGCTGCATGGAGCGGGGGACGGGAATGAGCCAGTCCTGCATCTCTCAGCATCTGCAAAAGCTGAAGGCTGCCGGGATTGTGACGGCGGAGCGCAGCGGAAACGAGGTCTATTACAGGGCGGCGTCGCCGGAGGTGGCTCGGCTGGTGGCGGCACTGTTTCAGGAGGAGGTTGAGAACTATGTCCTATGATGTGCTGGTAATCGGCGGCGGCCCGGCGGGACTGAGCGCGGCGATCAATATTCGGGCGCGGGGGAAAAGCGCGTTGGTGGTGACCAATTCCATTGAGGAAAACCCCCTGTGGAAGTCCGAGCGGGTGGAAAATTATCTGGGACTGCCCGGAGTTACCGGAGCGGAGCTGCTGACGGTCATGCAAAAGCACGCGGAGGCCGACGGTGTGGAATTTCTGACAGGAAAAGCGCTGTCTGCGGCATTCATGATGGACAAGTGGTATGTGAGCGTGGGCAGCGACGTACAGGAAACCAAGGCCGTGGTTTTGGCCGCGGGTGTGGCCCGGGGAAAAAAATTTCCCGGCGAGGCGGAATTCCTGGGCCGCGGCGTCAGCTACTGCGCCACCTGCGACGGGATGCTTTACCGAGGCAAACCCGTTGCGGTGCTGGGATACAGCGAGACTGCCCGGCACGAGGCGGACTTTTTGCGGGAGATCGGCTGTGAAGTGCATTACTTTGACAGGCCGAGAGATTGCGCAATCTCCGGCAAGGAAAAGGTGGAGCAAGTGCTCTGCGGCGGGGAGACGGTAAAGGTGGCCGGGGTGTTTATTCTGCGGCCCGCCATGGCCCCCACGGACCTGTTTTCCGGCTTGGGTATTGAGAACGGTTATGTGCAGGTGGATCGCCGCATGGCCACGGGACTCCCCGGCGTGTTCGCGGCGGGGGACTGCACCGGCGGACCTCTGCAGGTATCGAAAGCCGCAGGCGAGGGTTTGGTTGCCGGTCAGAGCGCCGCGGCGTATGTGGATGCGCTGGCGCGGAAACAATAAAGAGAACCGATTAAATAAAAAAATAAAAGGAGATTTTAAAAATGGCATTGAAGCATTTGAAGAAGACCGATTTTGACGCGGCGGTGGACGCGGCCCCCCTGGCGATGGTGGATTTCTGGGCGGACTGGTGCGGCCCCTGCAAAATGGTGGCGCCTGCTGTGGAGAAAATCGCCGCCGACTATGACGGCAAGGCGCTGGTGGCCAAGGTCAATATTGACGAGGAGCCGGAACTTGCCCAGCGGTTTGGGGTCATGTCCATCCCCACGCTGGTGTTTTTGAAAGACGGTCAGGAGATTGACCGGAAGGTTGGCGTCATGCCGCCGGAGGCGTTTACCTCTGTGCTGGACGAAAACCTGTAAATCCAGACGCTCCGAAACGTAGAGCGTGCCCATACTCCAACACGCAGTCGCTGCAAAGCGGCAGCGCGTTGGAGTGTTTTTTGCTTTCAGGAAATGTCCTCCACAGGAGACAAATTCATGCTTGTACCTCCAACGGGGTTGTGCTATAATTAAAAATTGCGTGTTTTCAGTACGATTTTGGAGGAGTCTTGTCATGTTCTCGCGGTTTCTATCCGATTTGAAAAATGAGTTCCGGGGATATAACGCCCCCGGTCTGGTCCGGGACGCAATGGCCGGACTGACGGCCTGCGCTGTGGCGTTGCCGCTGGCGCTGGCCTTTGGCGTCAGCTCCGGTGCAACAGCGGCCGCCGGCTTGGTCACCGCCATTATCGCCGGTGTGGTGATCGCCGCCCTAGGCGGCGCGTCCTATCAGATCTCCGGACCAACCGGCGCAATGAGTGCCGTATTAATCGGTATTGTGGGGACATGCGGATTGCAGGGCGTGTTTTTGGCCAGTTTTGCCGCCGGTGCGCTGCTGCTGATCGCGGGGATTCTCCGGCTGGGCCGACTCATCGGTTTTATTCCGATGCCCGTGGTCATGGGCTTCACCTCCGGCATCGCGGTCATCATTGCCATGGGTCAGATCGATCATTTTTTCGGTACCGTGTCCGAGGGCGGCTCCAATCTGGAAAAGCTGGTCTCCTATGGGCGGCTGGGCTTTCACCCCGACTGGCGGACCGTGGCAATCGGCACGCTGGTAGCGGCCGTGATGCTGGCGTGGCCGAAAAGGTGGGGGGCAAAAGTGCCCGGGTCTCTGGCGGGGATTATTTTGGCCGCCGCTGCGTCCGCAGTGTTTGACATGGACGGTCTGGCCGTGGTGGGCGATATCCCCCGCACGCTGCTCCTGACCGACCGGCTTTTGTTGACCGGCGACAGCCTGGCGACCTTGAAAACTCTGCTCTCACCCATTGTCACCATTGCAGCGCTGGGAATGATTGAAAGTCTGCTGTGCGGCGCTTCCGCCGCCAGAATGAAAAATGAGACGTTCAACGCCGACCAGGAGCTGATCGCTCAAGGCGTGGGGAACATGCTGCTGCCCCTGTTCGGGGGCGTTCCCGCCACGGCTGCCATCGCCCGTACCAGTGTTGCGGTAAAATCCGGCCAACAGACAAGGCTCACCAGCGTGTTCCACTCCGTATTCCTTCTGGCGTCCATGTTTTTGCTGGGCGGCGTCATGGCAAAGCTTCCGCTGGCAGCTCTCGCCGGAGTGCTGATGGTCACCGCGTGGCGCATGAACGACTGGGCGGGTATTCGTTACATCTTCTCCCGCCGGTTCAAGTCCGGAATCAGTCAATTCCTTCTGACGATGCTCTCTACCGTGGTCTTTGATCTGACGGTGGCGATTTTGCTGGGCGTACTGTACTCCGCCATTTTGTATATGGCTCATTCCAGCCGTATCGCCGTTAGCTTTTCCGCCATCGACGCTGACCGCCTCCGCTTTGCCGACGGCAGGGCCCCTGTCCTGAAGACCTCCGGGGTGGCCTATGTGACCGGCTCTCTGTTTTTCGGCGCTGTGGACGAATTTAACCGCCGCATGAGCGAGATGCCCGCGTACGACCATGTGATTTTGTCCCTGCGGGGGATGCCCAGCGTGGACGTGTCCGGCGTCCAGACGATGCTGGAGCTGTGTCAGGGCTTGAAGGAGGCGGGCAGGACGGTGGCGTTTTGCGGCATGACCGAATCCGTCCGCACTTATTTCGACCGGGCGGGAATTACTGCCCTGGTGGGCGAGAGCGCCTATTTCTGGAGCGCCGACCTTGCGATTCTGGACCTTTTGAAGGCGGAGGCAGAGGCGTGCGTCTTGCCGGTCTGCAATTAAAGCTCTTGCTAATATTGCAGAATGCGCGACCCATGATCGTATAAAAGTCTGCGCCGTCCCTCTTGGG
>JAEWYA010000038.1 GCA_023395775.1 Bacillota bacterium | reverse complement strand
GGTAGAACCACAGCTCCTTCATCCGCTGCGCCGCCGTGCCGGGATAGCCGTAGGCCGCCCGGTAGCCCTGATACAGCGTCTGGGTATAGGTCTTTAATTCCTCGCGAGTGGCGGGCGCGCCGCCCCGGAGCTTTCGCAGCAGCGCCGGGTCCGCGATCACTCCCCGGCCAATCATCACCGTGTCCACTGCCGGAAACCTCTCCGAGAACGCGGTCAGGTCCTCCAGCGTCACCAGATCGCCGTTATAGGTCACGGGGGCGCGGCTGGAGTCCAGCGCGGCGGCGAACGCGTCCAGATGCACCGGACCTTTATAGAATTCCCCCCGCAGGCGCGGGTGGACAATCAGCTCGCGGATGGGATAGCGGTTAAAAATCTCCAGCAGACGTCCAAATTCCTCCTCATCGCGAAAGCCGATCCGGGTCTTCACCGAAACCGGCAGGCAGACCTTTGAAAATACCACGTCAAAAAAGGCGTCCAACTCATCCGGTCGGAGCAAAAAACCCGCGCCCTTTCCCTTTGCGGTGACGGTGCCGGAGGGGCAGCCGAGGTTCAGATTCACCTCTTCAAAGCCCAGGTCCCTCGCCTGTTCCGCCGCCCAGAGGAAGTCCTCCGCCTGCTTCGTCATCACCTGCGGTACGGCGGGGATGCCTTTGTTGTTCTCCGGAGAAAGCTCCCGCAGCTCTTTCGCGGTCAGAATATGCTCCGACACCGGAGAGAAAAAGGGCGTGAAGTATCGGTCCGCTCCGCCGAACATGCTAAAGTGGGTCCGGCGGAACAGCCATGTGGTGATCCCCTCCAGCGGCGCGGTCTCCACACGCAGGCTGCGTATTTCCATCAGACGTTTTCCTTGCAGCTCAGCTCTTCCACTTCCAGCGCGAACAGCCGCACCCGCTCCAGCGTTGCGGGATCGAATTCCAGCTCCGCGTCGGTATAATGGGCCATCACCGTCTTCATAGCCGCCAGCTTTTCCTCCTCCGGGACCTCATAGGTCCGCCCCGTGCCGACAATGCTCTTATACTTCTCCGTATAACCGCAGGCCTTCTCCGCCTCCACCAGCTGATGGGCGCAGTCCAGTTCAAAGCCCACGCTGCCGCCCCTGCGGAACAGTTCCACCTTGCGCCCCTGACCGGCGGAGTGAAAGTAAAAGGTCAGCTTGCCGTTCTTTTCCCCGTAGCCGAAATTCAGGGGAACGATGTAGACCTCTCCCCCGTCGCAAAAGCCCACGCGGCACACGTCGCATTCGTCCAGAACCCTGTAAATTTCCGCCTTATCCGTTATCTCACGGTCTTTTCTCCGCATTTCACGCATAGCTGTCTCCCTCTTTCCGCGCGGCTTCGCGCCTTGAATTTGATGTTTCTCAGTTTGGTGCTTCTCAGTTTATCAGCTTCCCATTCTGCCGTCAAGATGCGGTCCGGCCGTCGGTCTGGCAGGTCATCGGGAGCCGTGGTATAAAGGCCGCAAAGCGGTCATTACCCAATTTAGACAATATACCGCAACGACGCTCCGCGCCTGTGGTATAATGTTTTGGTATGTAATGCTCTGGATAAAATTTTTACGGATTCTTTTGGGAAAGCTGAAGCATTTCGGCACGCCGTATCGTTTTATTGTCAGACGCAAGGGAGGTGTCCGCCGGCGTGAGTATTATGACAAATCAGGAATTTTCCGCGCTGGTGGCTAATTACGAGCGGCTGGTCTACACGGTCTGTTACCGTCTGGTGCAAAACGAGACCTCGGCGGAAGACCTGACTCAGGAAACCTTTCTCGCCGCCTATACCCACCGGGACAGCTGCCCGGCGGGATTTGAAAAGCAGTGGCTGGCGCGAATCGCGGCCAACAAGGCAAAGGACCATCTACAAAGCGCATACAGCCGCCATACCCTGCTCCCAGGCGATGAATCCATCCCACTGGGGCTGTCGCCGCCCGCGGAGGAGCAGGCCGTGTCCAACAGCGAAACGGCGGCAATCACCGAAATCATTCAAAATCTCCGGGAGCCATACCGACAGGTCTGCATCCTCCATTTTTTACAGGAGCGCTCGCCGGAGGAAACGGCCCTGTGTCTGGGGCGGCCGGTGAAAACCGTCCGCACGCAGATTTCCCGGGGAAAACTTCAAATTCAGGAACAGTGGAACAGGAGGTCGTCCCATGGAACTATTTGATACGCGCGGGCATCTGACGGACGATGCCCTGAAAATTCTTTCCGGCGGCGGACCGCTGACGGAGCTGGAGCGGCTGGAGATCGCGGAGCATCTGGATTTTTGCGACGAATGCCTGATGCGCTCCATGGAATTCTTGCCGGAGGGCGCGCTTTTAGCCCCGGCCCACACCTGCCGGGAAACCTTCTGGAAACGCATCCGTCAACGGGCCGTCCGGGTTCTCGCCAGCCGGTATGCCACCGCCGCGGCAGCCATCGCCATTGCCGCGGGTCTGTGGAGCTTCAACATTTTTGGCGGTCTTGTGACCGGCTCCGCCGCACTGTCGAATACCGACCGTTACGCCCAGCGGCAGGGTGATTTTTCCGAAAAAATAGAACAGCTGGACCGGGCCGTCAGCAGTGGGCTGAGCTGGTTTAACCGGCTGTTCGATTTTGGCGGCGGTCCCGTCGAATCCCAAACGAATCAACCCCAATTTCAAGGAGGGCTTTCATCATGACCCGTAAAAATCCGTTTCTGCTGTTCCTCTCCGCCTGTATCCCCGGCTGCGGCCAGATGTATCAGGGATATATGAAGCGGGGCGTATCCATCATGTCCCTGTTTGCCCTCATCATCGGTTTGGCCACCTGGCTCTATTTTGGGCAGCTGGCGCTGGCACTGCCGATTTTGTGGCTGTATTCGTTTTTTGACACCTACAATATCCGCCGCGCGCTGCAAAACGGGACGGCGGCGCCGGATACCTATCCCTTGGGCCTTTCCCACATGGATCAAGAGCAGCTTTCCCGTCTGCTGGCGAAACGGCACAGCCTCATTGGCTGGGCTCTGGTGATTCTGGGGCTGTATGGTCTTTGGCAGGCGATGGCAAACTATTTCTCCGACTTTCTGTCTGACCTTTTCGGCACCGACTTCTACCAGCTGGTCAACTATCAGCTGCCCAAACTGGTAACCTTCCTGCTGGTGATTGCTCTGGGTATCTGGTTCATCCGGGGACCGAAGCACTCTGCTGATGATGAATTCACCGGATTTACCCCACCGTCCTCCGCCTCGTCGGACGCGAAGGTCTCCTCTGCGGAAGGTCCGGCCCCCTCCGGCGCAGCTCCGGACGGTTCCCCGGAGTACCGGACCGTCTTTGAAGCGGTAACCCGAATGACCCACGACAGCGGAGCCGCCGAAGACGGAAGCGGCGAACCTGTTGAAAAGGAGGACCCGGACCATGGCGGAAAATAACCTGAAAGACGCCTGCATCGAGCGGGGACCGGCTTCCCCCTCGGAATCCAAAATCGCATCCGGACGGGAGCGCCGGGTGGGAACGTTCACCTTTGGCATCGTACTGGTAATCGCGGGCATCGCCATGACGGCGGCGCTGTTTTTTCCCTCGCTGGATTTCCGGCTTTTTCTGAAGCTCTCCCCCGCCGTGCTGATTCTGCTGGGTATGGAGGTCCTGCTGTCCACCCGTAAAGACGGGCGGATGAAATACGACTGGCTCGGAATGCTTTTGTGCTTTGTACTGGTCACTCTGGCGCTGGGCGTGTTTTTCGCCGTCTGGGCCATGACCCGCTTTCCGGAGGAATTTCTGCGCTGGTAGGCGGCGCTTTTAAAATCTCCTGAGCGGCCGGGTGTCCTCTAGGAAGGACACCCGGCCTTTTTGTCGGCTGCTTTCTCCGACTTCAGGTATTCGCAGACTTCAATTTTGGTAAAATGATTGTCAAGGCCTGGCAAAAGTGATAAAATAATGCTCACGTTTACAGACAGGAGGCAATCGCATGATCACAATGGCACAGCGCATACAACAGCTCCGCGCCGAGCGCGGCGTCAGCGGCCCGGCGCTCTCCGCCGCTCTGGGGCTTCCCCGGACGGCCATTGAAAAATTTGAAGCCGGCCGTCAGACGCCCACGCAGGAGCAGCAGCAAAAGCTGGCGTCCTTCTTCGGAGTTTCCGTTTTCTATCTCCGGGGTGAGAGCGACGACCGCACCCAGATGTCGGACTGGATGGACGGCGCATTTCTGGACGAGCCGACTCCGGCCCCCGCTCCCGCGCCTGTCCGCCCAGTGAAAAAAGCGGCTGTCAGTGAGGACGGCACGGTGTTCGACGCCTTTTTAAGCAGCAAAAAATTTCAGGAGACTCTGCGGGCCACCGTGCTGGAAGTTCTCCGTTCTCCCGACGGACAGGCGTTGATTGAAACTGCCGTCCGCAAAGCGGGAAACAGGTAATCGGAAAGAAGGGGCGCGGACTATGCAGAAGATCATGCTTCTGGACCAGATGAAAGAGGTCCAGGAACAGATGGATGAAAAGGTGCTGAACTACCTTTGGCAGGGGAAAACGGAGACCTTTGAGGGATTTGCGGACTTTTATCTGCTGGCCTTCGACTGGTACGACGTGTCTTCACCGGAAACCGGCGCCGAAAAAATCCTCATCTATCTGGATAGGGAGGATCTCTTTTTCTTTTGTGAAGACACCCGTTCCCTGAATCAGGTCCGTGAGGCGGCGGCGGAGGGGCTGGACAACGAGTCTGCCCTGTATCAGTTTTTTGCGAACCTGCTGAAGTCCGACACCGACTCTCTGGACGCCTTTGAAGCGGCGATTACGGAGGACGAGGACAGCGCCATGGTCCGAACGGGCCGGTACGACTACATGAACCACATCGTGGACTACCGAAAGGAGCTGCTGCGCCGCAAGCGTTACTATGAGCAGCTGGTGGCCATTTTTGAAAATCTGGCGGACGACGACGAAAAGCTGCTGACCCGAAACGCTCAGCGCCGCTTTTCCAACCTGCAAAACCGGGCGGAGAGGTTCCGCGGCACCGTATTGAGCCTCCGGGAATACGTCACCCAAATGCGAGAGGCATATCAGGCTCAGATCGATCTCCAGCAGAACGAGCTGATGCGGCTGTTCACGGTCATCACGGCGGTGTTTCTGCCCCTGACGCTGCTGGTGGGCTGGTACGGAATGAATTTTCAGGGGATGCCGGAGCTGACATGGGAATACGGCTACCCCGCCGTCATCGTGCTCAGCGCGTTGATCAGCGCGGGGCTGATTCTTTGGTTCAAATGGAAACACTGGTTCTGAGCACTTTGCCGCAGAAGGCGCGCATTTTCGCAAAGAAAAACCCGGTACGGCTGCGGTTCTTTCTATAAGCACTTTTCGCCGCAGGCGGCATTTACCGACAACCCCTCGCTTCACGCTGGGCGGTATATGGGAGGAAATTTGATGGCAGAAATGCACCATACATCCGAATTTTTGCTGGGCCAGTGTGCCCGCTACCCGGAGCTCCGTCCGCAGGACTTGCTGAAGGCCCTGCGCCAGAGCACCTTTGGCTGCGAGCATTTTCCTGCGGAAGAGGCGGAGGGGTTGCAATCTCCCCGTGGGGAAACCGGCGTTTCTCTCTTTGCGCCGACCGGTCCGGCGATCGAGCCGCTGGACGGCGATTACTACCGGGTCCATCTGCAATACCTGCAAAGCAGCACGCTGAGCGTCAAAACCCTGTTTCATCTGTCTGCCCTCTCCGCCCGGAAGCCCTCCCACGATGGCTGGGATACGCTGGCGGACGGGCTTGCCTGTCTGCTGTCTCTGGCAGAGGAGGGAAAGCTCCCCTTTTCCCCAACTGAGACGGAAGAGGCCGTGAGCAGCTGGAGAGCGGCCGGATACCCAGACTGCCGCCACTCCGAAGAATTTCACCGGGCCTACGCTCCGGCCTACTGCGTTGTACGGCGGGAGTATATCCATTTGCTGCCGCTGCTGGCAAAGATCGACTGCCTTCTGGCGGAAAAATCCCGGATCATCGTCGCGCTGGAGGGCGGCTGCGCCGCCGGGAAATCCACTGCCGCGGCTCTTCTGGAAAAGCTTTATGATTGCAGCGTCTTTCACATGGACGATTTTTTCCTCCGTCCGGAACAGCGGACAAAGACCCGGCTGACGGAACCGGGCGGAAATGTGGACTGGGAGCGGTTTCAGGAAGAGGTGCTGTCGCCCCTGACTCGCGGCGAAGCCATTCGCTACCGCCGCTACAACTGCCATACCCAGACCGTTGAGGCTCCGAAGACCATCGTCCCCCGGGCGCTGAACATCGTGGAGGGCGTGTACTCCATGCGCCCGGAATTGGCCCCGGCCTATGATCTGTCCGCATTTCTCTCCGTATCTCCCGAATTACAGCATATTCGTATTGAAAAACGGAACGACCCGGATATGCAGGCTATGTTCTTCGTTCTTTGGATTCCCTTGGAAAATTCCTATTTTGATGCGCTGGATGTTCGCAGCCGCTGCGATTTGATTCTGGAATCGGACGTGTAGGGCATCCTGATAGAAGAACCGTGTGGGTCCCCGC
>JAEWYA010000237.1 GCA_023395775.1 Bacillota bacterium | reverse complement strand
GTCCGGCCCACGGCGGCCTTTCGGTGGGTTGCCCAGATCAGGGCGGCTAGACCGCAGCCGCCGATGAGATTTCCGATGGTTACCGGAATCAGATTATGCAGGAGAAAGTTTCCCCATGTCAGGGCGGAAATGTCTATTCCCGCCTCCGCCGCAAGCTGCCCACAGTCCGGCAGCGTCCGTGCAAACAGCCCCGCGGGGATGAAATACATGTTGGCCACGCAGTGCTCAAATCCGCAGATGACAAAACAGCAGACGGGACCGAAGGCCCCCGCTGCGCGCCCTATGATATCTCCGGCACACAGGGCCATCATGACCGCTGCGCTAACCAAAATATTGCACAGCACTCCAAGGCCCAGCGCTCTTCCGAATGGCAGCGCACACTTTGCGGCAGCGGTGGATACGGTCTTAAGTACCAGTCCGGACGCAATCCCCGGTCCGCTGAACGAGATGATCGCCCAGGCCAGCAGAAGTGCGCCCAAGAAATTACCCAGATAAACCACGGAGAGATTCCGAAGCATTCCCTTTAAGCGGATGCGCCGCTCCAAAAGTGAAATGGTCATCAGGCAGTTTCCGGTAAACAGCTCCGCGCCGGTCACAAGCACCATAATCAGCCCCAGCGGGAATAAAACGCCGCCGATTATTTTCGCGGCGGACGCATTTTCGATGGCAAAGGTCGCCGCGGTGGTCACCGCGCCGCCCACACCAATAGCAAAACCGGCCAAAATTCCCGATAAAAGCAGTCTCAGGATACCCGCCCCGGCTTTTCTCTCCCCAATCCCGGCATAGCTCTCCACAAATTCAGCGGGACTCAGCATCGCCCTCTCCCCTTTTGCTCCCACTGCACACGAACTGGGAGACTTTCAAATTAGCGTCTTCGCGCAAAAGGTTGCGGTCCCGGCAGAGCCAAAAGGCCCCGCCGGGAAAACGTTAAAACAGTCCGGTAATCTTTCCGTGCTCGTCCACGTCGATTTTGTCGGCGGCGGGGACCTTGGGAAGGCCCGGCATGGTCATGATATCGCCGGTCTTGGCCACAAGGAACCCGGCGCCGGCATTCACCTTCAGCTCGCGCACGGTGATCTTGAAACCGCGGGGCGCACCCAACTTGCTGGGATCGTCGGAGAAGGAGAACTGGGTCTTGGCCATGCAGATAGGCAGCTTGTCAAAGCCCAGCTCGGTGAGCTGCTGAAGCTGCTTCCCGGCGGCGGCGGTAAGCATTACGCCGTCGGCACGGTAGATCTTGGTGGCAATGGCGTTGAGTTTGCTTTCAATGCTGTCCTCCACATCGTAGACAAACTGGAAGTGGCTGGGCTGCTGGCACAGGCGCACAACCTCCTCGGCCAGAGCCCTGCCGCCCTCGCCGCCCTTGGCCCAGACTTCGCTGAGGGCCACGTTGACGCCCAGTTCCCGGCACTTGTCCTCAACCATCCTGAGCTCGGCGGCGGTGTCGGTGGGGAAAGCGTTCACAGCCACCACGCAGGGCAGACCAAACACCTTCGTCACGTTCTCGACATGCTGGAGAAGGTTGGGCAGGCCCTTTTCCAGAGCCTCCAGGTTTTCGCTGTTCAGATCGGCCTTTGCAACGCCGCCGTGATACTTCAGAGCGCGGACGGTGGCAACCACCACCACGGCGTCGGGATGAAAACCGCCGGCGCGGCACTTGATGTCCAAAAACTTCTCTGCGCCCAGATCCGCGGCGAAGCCGGCCTCGGTAACGGTGTACTCGCTGAGCTTCAGGGCGGTCTCGGTGGCCTCAATAGAGTTGCAGCCGTGAGCAATGTTGGCGAAGGGGCCGCCGTGAATCAGCGCGGGGGTGTGCTCCAGCGTCTGCACCAGATTCGGCTTAATCGCGTCCTTCAAAAGCGCGGCCATGGCGCCCTCGGCGTGCAGGTCGTGGGCTGTGACGGGCTTGTCGTCCCGGGTATAGGCCACCACCATCCGGGCCAGACGTGCTTTCATATCCATCAAATCGCTGGACAGGCACAGCACGGCCATGATCTCGGAGGCCACGGTGATGTCGAAGCCATCCTCCCGGGGCACGCCGCTGGCCTTGCCGCCAAGGCCGCAGATGATATGGCGCAGCTGGCGGTCGTTCATATCCACCGCGCGCTTCCAAACGATCTTGCGTACGTCGATATCCAGCGCGTTGCCCTGCTGGATGTGGTTGTCCAGCAGCGCCGCCATCAGGTTGTTGGCCGCCCCGATGGCGTGGAAGTCACCGGTGAAATGGAGGTTGATATCCTCCATGGGCACCACCTGCGCGTAGCCGCCGCCGGCCGCGCCGCCCTTGACGCCGAACACGGGGCCAAGACTGGGCTCCCGCAGACAGACCACGGTCTTCTTGCCCAACTTATTCAGCGCGTCGGCAAGGCCCACGGACGTGGTAGTCTTGCCCTCGCCGGCGGGAGTGGGGCTGATGGCCGTCACCAGCACCAGCTTGGCCTTCCGGGGCAGGCCCTTCAGCGCATGGATATCCAGCTTTGCCTTGTAGTGGCCGTAGGGTTCCAGCGTCTCCTGACCCACGCCCAGCTTCGCGGCCACCTCTTCGATGGGAAGCATGGTCGATTCCTGGGCAATCTCAATGTCGCTTTTAAATCCCATGAATTGTCTCCTCCTTATATTTGATCAGATTTTTGAATCTCTGTCTCCGCCATCTCGCACAGCAGAAATACGGACGCCGCACCACACCGCAGCAGCGGCTCGGCGTTCTCCGCCTGGACCGCCTCGCCTTTGGCAAAC
>JAEWYA010000234.1 GCA_023395775.1 Bacillota bacterium | reverse complement strand
CACGGATACCGCCGCCGTTTTACGGGCGGCTGAAATCGGCGCGGATGTGATCCTACTTGCCAAGAATGTGGATGGCGTGTATTCCGCCGACCCGGCAAAGGACCCCTCTGCCGTGAAATACGATTCCATCACCTATGACGATGTGCTGGCTCAGCACCTGATGGTAATGGACTCCACGGCCACGTCGCTGTCCATGGACAACCATATTCCCGTGCTTCTGTTCGCCCTGAAGGATCCTGAAAATATTATCCGCGCCGTATGCGGGGAAAAAATTGGAACAATTGTAAAGGAGTGACCATTATGCAGAAAGAGGATTACAAAATCTACGAGGATAAGATGAAAAAGAGCATTGAATCCGTGGCCGCGGATTTTGCCGCCGTGCGGGCGGGCCGGGCCAACGCCGCCGTTCTGGACCGCATTTCCGTGGATTATTACGGAACGCCCACGCCCATCCAGCAGATCGCGTCCATCGCCTCTCCGGACCCCCGGTCCCTGGTGATCCAACCCTGGGATGCGGCGGCGGTGAAGTCCATAGAAAAGGCCATCCAGAACTCGGATCTGGGCATTAATCCCCAGAATGACGGAAAGAGCCTACGTCTCAGCTTTCCCCAGCTGACGGAGGAGCGCCGCAAGGAGCTGGTGAAGCAGATTCATAAGTACGCTGAAAGCGGCAAGGTGGCCGTTCGCAATATCCGCCGGGATGCGATGGAGGCTTTTAAAAAGGCTGAAAAGTCCACGGATATCACCGAGGACGATCTGAAGCAGGCGGAGAAGGAACTTCAGAAGATGACGGACGACAGCTGCAAGAAGCTGGAAGAGATGCTGGCGTCCAAGGAAAAGGAATTGATGGCGGTCTGATGGCGAATGAACTTTCCGGCAAGCAGGCGGGGCAGGTGGACAAAAGCCGCCTGCCTCGCCACATTGCCATTATTATGGACGGCAACGGCCGCTGGGCGACAAAGCGGGGCCTGCCCCGCTCCGCCGGACACAAGGCCGGAGCGGAGACCTTTCGGAAGATTGCGACCTACTGCAAAAATCTGGGCGTCCAATACCTGACGGTGTATGCTTTTTCGACGGAGAACTGGAAGCGGTCGGAGACGGAAGTGGGCGCTATCATGATACTATTAAAGAAGTATCTGCTGGAGGCCATCGACTCCATGGAGAAAGACAGTATCCGGCTGAAATTTTTTGGCGATATGTCACCCATCTCCCCTGAGCTCCGGGCTCTGGCCCATGAGACGGACGAAATCACCGAACATTTGGATCAGCGGGATTTTCAGGCCAATATCTGCCTAAACTATGGTGGACGGGATGAGATTTTGCGGGCAGTACGCCGCTTTGCCTCCGACTGCGCCGAGGGAAAACGGAGACCGGAGGATTTGGACGAGGCCGGGTTTTCTGGGTATCTGGACAGCGCGGGTATCCCGGACCCGGAGCTTATCATCCGTCCCAGCGGCGAACTGCGGCTGAGCAATTTTCTACTGTGGCAGTGCGCCTAGTCAGAGTTTTATTGCACGGATACCCTCTGGCCGGATTTTGACGAGGCGGAGATTGACCGGGCCGTCGCGGCCTATCAGAAAAGAGACCGCCGATTCGGCGGCGTGAAGTAAAGTTACTTCACAGATAAGGACTGATCGTATGTTCAAACGAGTGATGGTGGCCGTAATCGGAATTCCGGCTCTGATTCTGATTTTGGGATTTGCACCGCCGGGGGCAACTATGGCGCTGACCATGGTCCTGTGCGGCGTAGGCGCCCGGGAACTGATGCGCGCCGCCGTCGGCGAGGGTGGCGAAAAGCTGCTGCGGTTGACGGTGCTGGCTGCGGCGGTGATACCGGCTATAATCTATGAGGAGGCCGGCGCCGATAAGGCACAGGAGACCCGGTTGGCGATCCTATCGAATCTTCCGCTGACGGCCACGCTGGTGCTGGCGTTTGTGCTGCTGCTATTTCTGAGCGCGATTCTAGACTATACCGACCAGCACCGCATCACCTTTTCTGACATGACTGCGGCCATGTTCTCCGGGGCGGTGTTTCCGCTGATGCTCTCCTGTCTGCTGTTGCTGCGGCTGGAGGAGTACGGCCAACTGCTGGTATTCGTACCGCTGGGAATCTCCTTCGGCAGCGACACCTTCGCCCTGTTTGGGGGGCTTTTGTGCGGAAAGCACGAGCTGACCCCCGTCAGCCCCAAGAAGACGGTGGAGGGGGCCGTTGGCGGCTTACTTGGCGGCGTGATCGGTCTTTCTCTGGTGAAGGGTGTTGGGCTGTGGCTCCTGGGCCTGCCGTTTATGACCTGGGGACAGGTAGTTTTGGTCGGACTTGCGGGCAGTGTGGTCAGCCAGATCGGGGATTTGAGCTTTTCCTTCATCAAGCGGGAATTTGGCGTCAAGGATTACGGGAAGATTTTGCCGGGACACGGCGGCGTGTTGGACCGGTTCGACAGCGTGACGTTTGTCGCACCGTTTATTTGGCTTGTTTTAAGCATACTGTAACGGGATGGTGTCATGACAAAGACGATTTCACTTTTGGGTTCCACCGGCTCTATCGGGCGGCAGACGCTGGACGTAGCGGAGCAGCTGGGACTCTCCGTTGCGGCGCTGACCGCCCGCGGGGGAAATTTGGACTTATTGGAACGGCAGACGCGGCAGTTTCTGCCGCGTCTTGTGGCGTTGTACGACCCCGCCGCCGCGGAGGAATTTACCGGACGGATCAGGGACCTGAACATTAAGGTCGTCTCCGGTCCGGAGGGACTGCTGGAGGCCGCGGTGATTGGGGACGCGGACACCGTGGTCACCGCCGTGGTGGGCATGGTTGGCCTTCGGCCTACGCTTGCCGCCATTGAACAGGGAAAACGCATCGCGCTGGCCAACAAGGAGACACTGGTTTGCGCCGGGGAACTGGTGATGGATGCGGCTGACCGGTATGGGGCGGAGATCGTTCCGGTGGATTCAGAGCATTCCGCCATCTTTCAGTGCCTGCGGGGCTGTGGGGATCGCGGGGAGATCAGGCGGCTCCTGCTGACCTGCTCCGGCGGACCGTTTTATGGCAAGAAATTTGAAGATCTGGAAGGCATGACAAGGAAAGACGCATTACAGCATCCCAATTGGAAAATGGGTCCCAAGATTACGGTGGACTGCGCCACGCTCATGAACAAGGGCCTGGAGGTCATTGAGGCCATGCGGCTCTACCGCCTGCCGCTTTCGCAGGTGGATGTGCTGATCCACCGGCAGAGCATCGTCCACTCCATGGTGGAATACCGGGACGGGGCGGTGCTGGCACAGATGGGTACGCCGGACATGCGGCTCCCCATTCGGTATGCGTTCACATATCCTGCGCGGGGGGAGAATCCGGCGGAGCCGCTGGACCTTTTGAACTGTCCGCCGCTGACCTTTGCCGCGCCGGACCGGGAGGCGTTTCCCTGCTTTGCGCTGGCGGAAGCCGCCGCGGAAGAGGGCGGCACCGCCTGCGCCGTTCTCAACGGGGCCAACGAGGCGGCGGTGGGTCTGTTTTTGCGGGAGAAGGTCAGTTTTAACGACATTTCCCGGCTGGTTAAAAAGGCGCGTGAGGCTGTCCCGGTGGTATATCATCCAACCCTTGCGGATATTCTGAAAGCAGACGCCGCGGCCCGGCGGGCCGTTCTCCCGGAGTGACGCCTGACAGCGTTTCGTTTCCCACAGGGCGAGGAATTGAGATATTTAGTTAGGAGCATTTATGACGATTGTCTATATTCTCGCGGCAATTCTCATGTTTGGCGTGCTGATCGCACTCCACGAGCTGGGGCATTTTCTGGCCGCAAAAGCCTGCAATGTGCAGGTCAACGAGTTTTCCATCGGCATGGGTCCGGCGCTGTTCAGCCGGAAAAAGGGGGAGACCCAATACTCCCTGCGGGCGTTTCCCGTGGGGGGCTACTGCGCCATGGAGGGAGAGGAAGAGGACTCCGACAGTCCCCGGGCCATCAACCGCCAGGGGTACTGGAGGCAGCTTGTTATCTTTGTAGCCGGGTCCTTTTCTAACTTCCTGACGGGATTTGTGATCCTGCTGATTCTCTATTCCGGCGCGGGAGGGTTCTATGTCCCAACCGTCACCGGTGTCGCGCCGGAATTCACCGCGGAAAACGGCCAGACGCTTCGCTCCGGCGACGTTATTTGGGCCATCAACGGCGAACGCGTATATATCAGCAGCGATGTGTCTCTGCTGATGCAGCTGACCGGGACGGAGAGAGAGCTGGAGCTGACGGTACTGCGGGACGGGGATAAGGTCGCTCTGACCGGCATCCCCTATCAGGACTGCACGTCTCAGGACGGAAAGACCTATCAGGGGTACGGACTCTATTATGTCAATAAGGTGGATCCAGCCACAGTGTCCGGCAAGGTGAGAACCGCGTGGTATAACACCGTTGATTTTGTGCGGACCGTGCGCATCAGTCTCCAGATGCTGGCGCGGGGTGACGCGGGGATCAAGGATCTCAGCGGCCCGGTGGGTATCGTCTCCACCATCACTCAGGTGGGGCAGGAGTCGGAAAACGCCCGGGACGCATTGGAGAATATTCTCTATTTTGCGGCGCTGATCGCCGTGAATCTGGCGGTGATGAATTTGCTGCCGCTTCCGGCACTGGACGGCGGGCGGGTACTGTTTCTGACGGTGGACGCCGTCACCATGGTCCTGTTTAAAAGGCGCATCCCGGAGAAGTACGAGTCCGCCGTCAATTTCGGGGGTCTGGTGGTTCTGCTGGGGTTCATGCTGCTGGTGACGCTTCAGGACGTGTCGAAGCTGTTTGGTTAAGGGGGGTTTACCAATGACGAAGCGATTGCTGGTGGGCGCCGTCCCCGTGGGCGGGGGAGCGCCGGTCTCCATTCAGTCCATGTGCAATACGAAGACGGACGATGTGGCCGCCACCGTGGCACAGATCAAAAGGCTGGAGGCCGCCGGGTGCGAGCTGATCCGGGTTGCCATTCCGGATCAGGCGGCGGCGGAGGCCGTGGACAAAATCAGGGAGCAAATCTCCATCCCTCTGATCGCGGATATCCACTTCAATTATAAATACGCGCTGGAATGCGCGGAGCGGGGCATCGACGCCATCCGCATCAATCCCGGCAACATCGGCGGGGAGGAAAAGGTGAAGGCGGTGGCGGATATCTGCCGCCGCAAGCGCATCCCCATCCGCATCGGCGTCAACGGCGGGTCTTTGGAAAAGAATCTGCGGGCGAAGTACGGCGGCGTGACGGCGGAGGCGCTGGTGGAGAGTGCCCTGGGCCACGCGGCGCTGTTGAACCAATTTGACTTTGACGACATCTGCATCTCCGTCAAGTGCTCCGACGTGCCGGTGACTATGGCGGCATACCGGCTGCTCTCCGAGCGTACGGATTATCCACTCCACCTGGGCGTCACCGAGGCGGGAACGCCGTCCATGGGACTTGTGAAGTCGGCCATGGGCATTGGGGGACTCTTATGTCTGGGCATCGGGGATACGATCCGCGTAACGCTGACGGCGGACCCGGTGGAGGAAATCTACGCGGCGAAAAAGATTCTGAAGGCCGCGGGACTGCGCGCGGACGGCGTGAATCTGATCGCCTGCCCCACCTGCGGCCGGACGAGGATTGACCTGATCCCCATGGCCGAGGAAGTGGAGCGGCGGCTTGCAAACTGTCATAAAAATATCACGGTGGCGGTAATGGGCTGCGCCGTCAACGGCCCCGGCGAGGCCGCCGCCGCCGATATCGGCATTGCGGGGGGCAATGGGGAAGGATTGATTTTTCGGAAAGGAGAAATCCTTTACAAGGTTCCTCAGGAGCAGCTTGTGGACGCATTGATGACAGAGATCGAGAAGCTCTGATACAAGTGGGTTAGGATTGTAAAAAGCTATGTCAAAAATCGCATTTTCCAGTATGTTTGCGGATGTGACTCCGTCTCCGGCCCTGCGGGGGAAGGTGGACGGAGCCATGCTTACCGGTGCGGCCATCGACAAGACCCTGCGGACCATCGATTTGCAGATGGAGACCCGGACAGAGCTGAGCGAAGGGGACTTGAAGGAGTTGGGCCGGGAGATCTGTGCGGTGTACGGGTTCTCCGACGCGCGGATCAAGGCCGCCTGCCGCGCGCCGGAACCGGTGCGGGAGGCGGAGCACTATGCCCCCCAGGGCGCGGCGGAGAAGAAGCGGGACGGCGCGGTGAAGGACGTGATCTACGGCGAGAAGAAGCTCAGCGGCAAAACCGTGCCGGTGGGATCGCTGGATCTGAAGACCGGGAAAGCCACGGTTACGGGCAAGATTTTTGCCTTCGACTGCCATGAGACCCGCCGCCCCGGCCTGTGGCGCATGAGCTTCGACATCACGGATTACACCGGGTCCGTCACGGTTCAGAAAAATCTTGCCGCCGCCGAGGTGAGTAAGCTGGATGGCAAGCTGAAGCCCGGCATGTGGGTGGCGGTGCAGGGAAAGATGGAGCCCACATGGGACGGCAAGGACGTACAGATGGCACCTTATATCATCAACTCCATCGCCCATCAGGAACGGGAGGATACCGCCGAGGTGAAGCGGGTAGAGCTGCACCTCCACACCCGCATGAGCAATATGGATGCCCTCACTGATACACAGGAGGTGGTGAAGGAGGCCATTCGCTGGGGCCATCCCGCCATCGCAATCACAGACCACGGCGTGGCCCAGTCCTTTCCGGACGCGTGGCACGCCTCGGGGGATAAGATCAAGATTCTGTATGGGATGGAGGGCTACTTTATCAACAATCTGGACGACCGGGTGGCCGTCCACGGAACGCAGGACTGCGATCTGGACGGCGAGTTCGTCTGCTTCGACATCGAGACCACAGGCCTCAAGGTTATGCAGGAGGCCATCACGGAGATCGGTGCAGTTGTATTGAAAAACGGAGAGATCACGGATACCTTTCAGACCTTTGTGGACCCGGAGCGGCGACTGACGCCGGAGATCATTGGACTCACCGGCATCACCGATGAGATGCTCAAAGGCGCGCCCAAGCTGAAGGACGCCCTGACTGACTTTTTAAAATTTGTGGGCGGACGCCCGCTGGCGGCGCATAACGCGGAGTTCGACATCGGCTTCATCCGGGAGGGGTGTAAAAAAACGGGTCTTGCGTTCCATCCCACCTATGTGGACTCCCTGATTCTGGCCCAGAACTTGCTGCCAAAGCTGAGCAAGTACAAGCTGGATATCGTGGCGGAGGAGCTGGATCTGCCCGCCTTCAACCACCACCGGGCCAGCGATGACGGCGCGACGGTGGGCTATATGCTGATCCCCTTCTTCAGAATGCTGAGGGGAAAGGGCGTGACTAGATTGCAGCAGGTCAACGCCGAGATGGAAAAACTGCGGCCTCTGGGCAGCAAGTCCAACCGCTTTCCCAAGCACATTATCCTGCTGGCGAGGAACCGGGTGGGCCTGAAAAATCTCTATAAGATCATCACAGCGTCTAATCTCAAATACTTCAAGAGGGTCCCCACAGTGCCAAAAACGCTTTTGAACCAGTACCGGGAGGGCATCATTGTGGGCGCTGCCTGCGAGGCGGGGGAGCTGTTCCGGGCCGTGGCGGACCATAAGGACTGGGACGAGCTGAAGCGCATCGCGTCCTATTATGATTATCTGGAGATCCAGCCCATCTGCAACAATCTATTTATGCTGCGCAACGGCGACGTGCAGTCGGAGGAGGATCTGCGGGAGCTGAACCGAACCATCGTGCGGCTTGGCGAGGAGCTTGGAAAGCCCGTCTGCGCCACTGGCGACGTCCACTTCCGGGAGCCGGAGGACGAGGTGTACCGCCACATTCTGTTGGCGTCAAAAAAGTTTCCGGACGCCGACGTGAGCCTCCCCATCTACTTTAAGACCACCGACGAAATGCTGAAGGAGTTTTCCTATCTGGGGAAAGATAAGGCATATGAGGTCGTGGTGACCAACACCCGGGCCGTGGCGGACAGCGTGGAGAGTTTTGAGCTGCTGCCGCCGGACCTGTATCCGCCGCGCCTTGAAAACTCCGAGGAGGACCTGAACCGCATGGTCTGGGAAAAGGCCCATGAGCTGTACGGCGAGGAGCTGCCCCAGCTTGTGGTGGACCGGCTGAACGTGGAGCTGGGGAGCATTCTGGGCAAGTACGACGTGGTCTATATGTCCGCTCAGAAGCTGGTGCAGCGGTCTTTGGAGAACGGCTATCTGGTGGGTTCCCGGGGAAGCGTGGGCTCATCATTGGTTGCCTATATGTCCGGCATCACGGAGGTCAACTCCCTGCCGCCTCACTACCGCTGCCCAAAATGCAAGAATGTGGAGTTCATTCAGGATGGGTCCTACGGCTGCGGTGCGGATATGCCGGACAAGCTGTGTCCTGTGTGCGGTGAGAAGTACGTGAAGGACGGGTTCGACATCCCCTTCGAGACATTTCTTGGCTTTGGCGGCGGTAAGGTCCCTGATATCGACCTGAATTTCTCCGGCGAGTATCAGGCCAAAGCTCACCGTCATGCCATCGAGATGTTCGGCGAAACCCAGGTGTTCCGCGCGGGCACCATCGGCACTCTGGCGGAGAAGACCGCTTATGGCATGGTGAAAAAGTATCTGGAAGAGAACGGCACAGCTGCGGGAAGGGCGGAGGAAAACCGTCTGACTCTGGGCTGCGTGGGCGTTCGGCGCACCACCGGCCAGCATCCCGGAGGCCTTGTGGTGGTGCCGGACGATATGGAGATGGAGGATTTCTGCCCCGTCCAGCACCCGGCGGACGACGCGGAGAGCGACATCATCACCACCCACTTTGAGTACCACTCCATGGAGGCGAATCTCCTGAAGCTGGACATGCTGGGACATGATGACCCCACCATGGTCCGCATGATGGAGGACCTGACCGGCGTGGACCCTCATTCCATCCCGCTGGACGACCCGGACACCATGTCCATCTTTACGTCCAGCAAGGTGCTGGGCTATGAGCACGACGACGTGGTGGGGGAGACCGGAGCCGTGGCCATCCCGGAATTCAACACCCGGTTTACCCGGGGAATGCTGATGGACACCCAGCCAAAGGATTTTAACACGCTGGTGCGCCTGTCCGGCTTTTCCCACGGTACGGACGTGTGGATGGGCAACGCCCGGGAGCTGATTGTGGGGGGCGTGGCTTCCGTTTTGGAGACGGTGGGCTGCCGCGACGACATCATGCTGTATCTGATCTCCAAGGGCCTGGACGCCAAGATGAGCTTCAAGATCATGGAGGCCGTCCGAAAGGGCAAGGTGAAAAAGGGCGGGTTTCAGGACGGCTGGGTGGAGGCCATGCGCGAGCACGAAGTGCCGGACTGGTACATCGACTCCCTGGCCAAGATCGGCTACCTGTTTCCCAAGGCCCACGCCGTGGCCTACGTCACCATGGCCTTTCGCATCGCATGGTACAAGGTCCACGAGCCTCTGGCGTTTTACGCTACCTTTTTCTCCGTCCGGGCCAAAGCCTTCGACGCGGAATACTGCTGTGCCGGTAAAGACGCAGTGAAGCGGAAGATCCGGGAGATTGAAAACAATAAGGACGCATCGGCGGTGGAGCAGGACCTGATGACCACGCTGGAGGTGTGCTATGAATTCTACCTCCGGGGCTTCCACTTCGATACTATCAGCATCTACGAATCCGAGGCCACGAAATTCAAGGTGACGGAAAACGGCCTCCTGCCGCCCTTCACGGCGGTCCACGGACTGGGCGAGACGGCGGCCATCGACACAGTGGAGAAGCGGAAGAAAAAGACCTTTATCTCCATTGAGGAATTTTCCATGTGCTGCAATAAACTGTCCAAGACACATATTGAACAGCTGAAGAAGCTGGGGGCTTTCGCCGGGATGGCGGAGACCAGCCAGATCACCTTGTTTTAAGACGGGAGCGATGTGATGGAGAAAATTAAAAAGCAGGTGTCCCCCGCACAGGTGGTCCTGCTGGGCTTTTTGGCGCTGATCGGACTGGGAACGGTTTTGCTGATGCTGCCCTTTGCCGCCCGCAGCGGCCGCGCCACGCCGTTTCTGGACGCGTTGTTCACCGCCACCTCCGCCACCTGCGTGACGGGACTGGTGGTGCAGGATACGTTCACTTACTGGGCGCCGTTTGGCCAGGCGGTTATTTTGCTGCTGATCCAGTTCGGCGGCATGGGCGTGGTCACCATGGCGGTGGCAGCGGCCATCCTCTCCGGACGGCGGATCGGTCTAAGGCAGCGTTTCATGATGCAGGAATCCATCGATGCGCCGCAGATGGGCGGCATCGTGCGGCTCACCAGCTTTATCCTGAAGATCACGCTGGCGGTGGAGGGCGTGGGCGCGGCGCTGTTGGCGCTGCGGTTTGTGCCGGAGTATCATTTGGCCAAGGGCCTGTGGTTTTCCGTGTTCCACGCGGTCTCCGCGTTTTGCAACGCGGGCTTTGACCTGATGGGGGAACGGGGACCGTTTTCTTCCCTGACCGGGTACGCCGCAGACCCGCTGGTATGCCTGACCATTATGGGGCTGATTTTCGTGGGGGGCATCGGTTTTCTCACATGGGAGGATTTTCACAGCCACCGTTTTCACCTGCGGGCCTACCGCCTGCAAAGCAAGCTGATTCTGACTGTTACGGCGGTGCTGCTGGCTGTCCCGGCGGTCTTCCTTTTTGCCGGGGAGTTCAGCGCGCCTCAGTGGCAGGGAATGCCGGTGGGGCAGCGGGCGTTGGCGGCGGCGTTTCAGGCGGCGACGCCCCGGACGGCGGGCTTCAACACCGTCGATTATGCCCGGATGTCGGAGCCATCCATTTTGCTGACCATTTTTCTGATGTTGACCGGCGGCGCGCCGGGATCCACTGCGGGCGGCTTTAAGGTCACGACGCTGGCGACTCTGGTCATGTGCGTCCGGTCGGTATACAGTCGTAAAGCGGACGTACGGTGCTTCGGCAAGCGCCTGACGGCGGAGACGCCCCGCAGCGCGGCGGCGCTGTTCTTTCTGTATTTTGCACTGTTCTTACTGGGAGCGGGTCTGCTGGGTCTGTTGGACGGCGTGCCGCTGACGGCAGCGCTGTTTGAGTGCGCCTCCGCAATCGGCACCGTGGGTCTCTCCCTGGGTTTGACGCCCACATTGGGCGTGGCTTCCCGGCTGGTACTGATCGCTCTGATGTATTTCGGCCGTGTTGGCGGGCTGACACTGATCTACGCTGCGGCGGGCAGCCATGTGGCGCCCCCCAGCCAGCTCCCTCAAGAAAAAATCACCATAGGATAAGGAGAACATTATGAAATCTATCCTCGTCATCGGCCTGGGCCGATTCGGAAAACACATGGCCATGAAGCTGACAGAGCTGCATCACGAAGTGCTGGCGGTGGACCAAAATGAAAGCCGGGTCAACGAAGTCCTGCCCTATGTCACCAATGCCCAGATCGGAGACAGCACGAACGAGCAGTTTATCCGGTCATTGGGTGTGCGAAATTTTGACGTATGCGTGGTAGCCATTGGGGACGACTTCCAAAGCTCGCTGGAGACCACGGCCTTGCTGAAGGACTGCGGCGCGCCGCGTGTAGTGGCGCGGGCCACCCGGGACGTACACGCCAAGTTCCTGCTGCGCAATGGTGCGGATGAGGTGGTTTATCCCGAAAAGGAGACGGCTATCCGGGCCGCGGTGAAGTACAGCTCCGAACACATTTTTGACTATGTGGAGCTTGCCAAGGGTTTTTCCATTTACGAGACGGATGTGCCGCCCGAATGGATCGGGAAGACCGTGGTCCAGCTGGCGGTACGGCAGAAGAGCCATGTCAGCATCCTGGCTGTCCGGAAGGACGGGATTCTCATGCCCCTGCCCGGTCCGGATCATATCTTCACGGCTGACGAGCGCGTTTTCATGCTGGGCGGGGATCAGGTTGTCATGAGGCTGCTGAAGCGTTGAGA
>JAEWYA010000219.1 GCA_023395775.1 Bacillota bacterium | reverse complement strand
GATGAGTCCGGAGGTGTCCCGGTCGATGCGGTGGACGATGCCGGGCCGCAGAACCCCGCCAATGCCGGACAGGGAGCTTCCGCAGTGGTGCAGGAGTGCATTTACCAGCGTGCCGCTGGGATGGCCGGGCGCGGGATGAACCACCAGCCCCTTGGGCTTGTTCACCACGATCACGTCGTCGTCCTCGTACACCACGTCCAGCGGGATATCCTCCGGACGGACCTCGGTTGGCTCGGGATCGGGAAGCTCCACCGTCAAAGTCTCACCGCCGGTGAGACGGAGGCTTTTGACGGGCCGTCTGCCGTCTACCAGCACCCGGCCCTCCTCGATGAGGCGGGCGGCTGCGGAACGGGTCAGGCCCTCTGCCTGCGCGGCGAGGAAGGCGTCCAGTCGGGCGGCGTTTTCAGGATTTGCCTGTAATGTCAGCGTTTCCATGGGCATTTCCCTTTTTATCGTACTTTTCATAAAACCAGAGGTAATAGATCGCGCCCAGGATCGCTCCCGATACGATGCACATATCCGCCACATTGAACACAGGATAGCTTATAAACTGGAAGTTAAACATGTCCACCACATATCCCAGCCGCGCCCGGTCGATGATGTTGCCGAGACCCCCGGAGATAATCAGTGTGGCGGCTGCCAGCCCCAGCGGGTGGCGGACAATTTTCTTCACAGCGGCATAGGCTACCGCCAATACGATCACGCTGGTGACCGCCAGCAGCAGCCACCGCATACCGGAAAAGCTGGACCAGGCCGCGCCGTAATTATGGACGCGGAACAGCTCCACAAAGCCGGGAATCAACGGCGTAAAACCGCCCGGCTCCAGATGGGTCACCACCCAGTATTTTACCCACTGGTCCGCAGCCAGCAGTCCGACGCCGACGATCAGATAGAGCATAAGGACCTCCGTGCGCATTTTGCGCTGAATTCTTTTAAAATATGTTTTTCTTATCCTACCCCATATCCGCTCAAAAAGCAACTTCCGCCTTGTGTTTTTTTGGCTTTTGTGATAAACTACTCTAATTAAATGTTGATATTTATCAGGTTTTGGAGGATTTACTCTTGGAACGCAAAGACGTCTTGATCGCCCCGGAGGATATTGCGCGCCAACGGGACTTTACGCAGCGGGTCCGCGCCATGTTTGCCGCGCGGCAGGCGCATCCCGTGGCCTGCGTGGATACCTTCGGGTGCCAGCAGAACGTAGCCGACGGACAAAGGCTGATGGGAATGCTTCAGGAAATGGGCTTTTCCTTTACGCAGGAGCCGAAGGAGGCCGATCTGGTCATTCTCAACACCTGTGCTGTCCGGGAACACGCCGAGCAGCGGGTTTTCGGAAATCTTGGAGCGCTGACCCACACGAAAAAAGAGAATGCGGAGCAGGTGATCTGTCTGTGCGGCTGCATGGCGCAGGAGGAGCGTGTCTCCAACCGCGTGAAGGAATCCTATCGCCATGTGGATCTGGTGTTCGGTCCCCATGCCCTGTGGAAATTTCCGGAGCTTTTGTGGCAGGTGTACGAGTCCCACAAGCGAGTCTTCTCCGTGGCCGATGAGCATGGAAGCATTGCCGAGGGGATTCCCGCCGTGCGGGAGGCGGGCGTGAAGGCCTGGGTGTCCATTATGTACGGGTGCAACAACTTCTGTTCGTACTGCATTGTGCCCTACGTCCGGGGCCGGGAGCGCAGCCGGGACAAAGACGCGGTGCTTGCGGAGGTCCGGGAGTTGGTGGAGTCCGGGTATAAGGATATTACCCTGCTGGGCCAGAACGTGAATTCCTACGGAAACGATCTGGGCGGCGGATACGATTTTGCGGATCTGCTCAGCGACATCGACCGGATTCCCGGGGACTATCTCATCCGGTTCATGTCCAGCCACCCCAAGGACGCGACGCACAAGCTGTTTGACACCATGGCCCGGTGCGGGCACGTGGCAAAGCAGCTTCATCTTCCCTTCCAGTCCGGCAACGACCGGGTGCTCAAGGAGATGAACCGGCGCTACACCCGGGCGCAGTATCTGGAAGAGATCCAATACGCCAAGGCCAAAATGCCGGGACTGGTGCTGACCAGCGACGTCATCATCGGCTTTCCCGGCGAAACGGAGGCGGAGGCCATGGAAACGGTGTCTTTGGTGGATCAGGTGGGGTTCGCCGCTCTGTTTACGTTTCTTTACAGTCCCCGGCCCGGGACAAAGGCGGCGGCGCTGCCGGACCCGGTGCCCCGGGCCGAAAAACAGAAGTGGTTTGACCGGCTGCTGGAGGTGCAAAACGCCAAGTCCGCCGCCGCCCATGCCGCTTACGTCGGCAGGACGGAGCGGGTGCTGGTGGACGGGGAGAGCGACGACCCCGATTGGCCTCTGTCCTCCCGGACGGAGGGTAATCGGCTGGTCCGCCTGAAGGGGGACAAGGATATGATCGGCCGGTTCGTGGATGTGCGGATTACGGACAGCAACACCTGGGCGCTGTACGGTTCGGCGGTCACGGACTAACTTTTGCGCGGCGGAAGGACGCCGCAATTTCAGAAAGGAGCAATTCCCATGAAAATTACGACTTTGCTGGAAAATACCTCCTGCCGCGCCGACGTGGTTCACGCCCATGGCCTGAGCCAGTACATCGAGACGAAGACCCATAAAATTTTATTTGATATGGGCCCCAGCCCCGCGATTATGGACAACGCCCGGACCCTGGGCGTGGACCTTACCGCTGTGGACACGGCGGTGCTGTCCCACGGGCACGACGACCATTCCGGAGGCCTTGCCACGTTCCTTGCCTGCAACAAAACCGCGAAGGTCTACTTGAGCCGTCTGGCCTTTGGGCCGTATTACGCGATGGACGCGGGGAAGGCGCCCGAATTCATCGGCGTTCCGGAGGAGGTCAAGGTCTATGAAGACCGTTTGACGCTCACCGGGGACGAGCTGAAAATCGACGGGGAGTTGCGGCTTTTTTCCGATATCAAAACGGCGGATTACCGCTCCCATGCCAACGACAAGCTGAAAGAAAAACAGGGAGAGGAATATCCCATGGATGAATTCCGCCACGAGCAGAATCTGCTGATCTGCGAGGGCGGCAGGGCGGTTTTGCTGGCGGGCTGCTCCCACCGGGGCATTGTGAACATCCTGCGCCGGGCGGAGGAACTGCTGGGCCGGGCGCCGGACGCGGTATTCGCGGGATTTCACCTGCACAATCCCGGCACCGGGGAAACGGAGCCCCGGGGGCTGGTGGAGGACGTGGGCCGGGAGCTGCTGGCGCGGAGGGATACGGTTTACTATACCGGCCACTGTACCGGGCCGGATGCGTATGACATCCTGAAAGCCCAGATGGGCGACCGGCTGCACCATATGACCGGCGGCGGGACTGTGGAAATTTGATGCGGGACGCGGAAGCCGCCGCAGGCTTTTCCAGCTAGAAAGAGAATGAGGTGACCCACCCATGGCGGAACTGACCCCCATGATGAAGCAATATCTGAAAATTAAGGAGCAAAACCCGGATTCGATCCTGTTTTTCCGGCTGGGGGACTTCTATGAGATGTTTGATACCGATGCCCGGACGGCTTCGAGGGAACTGGACCTGACCCTGACCAGCCGGGACAAGGACCCCAACAAGGCCCCAGAGGACCGGGTGCCCATGTGCGGCATTCCCTACCACTCCAGCGACGCCTATATCGCCCGGCTCATCGCCAAGGGCTATAAAGTGGCCATCTGCGAGCAGATGGAAGACCCCGCCACGGCGAAGGGGCTGGTGGACCGGGACATCATCCGGGTGGTGACGCCGGGGACGGTGATCGATGCGGCGTGCCTGGACGAGAAGTCAGGCAATTTTCTGTGCGGAATCTATCTCGACTCCCAAAACGCCGGCGCCGCCTTCTGTGACATGTCTACCGGCGAGACCCATGTCACCTCCTTTTCCGGCAGGGACCGGCTGGAGCACATCATCAACGAGCTGGGCCGGTTCTCCCCCGCCGAGGCGGTGCTGAACGACGGAGCCGACGCAGAGGAGCGGCTACGGGAGGTCCTGCGGGAGAAATTCCACTGTCGGATGGAAAACGGCGGCGAGGGCCGTTTCCTTCCTGGCGAGGCGGAAAAAAACATCCGCGCCCAGTTCGGCGATGCGGGATGGGAGAGCCTTCCCGCGGACAATCCGGCGGCGGGAATGGCGCTGGGCGGACTTTTGAAGTATCTCTATGAGACTCAGAAAACGGATCTGAGCCACATCAACAAGCTGGACTACTATGAGCAGGGCCGGTTTATGGAACTGGACCTGACTGCCCGGAGAAATCTGGAGCTGACGGAGACTCTGCGGAACAAGGAGCGGCGGGGAAGCCTGCTGTGGGTGCTGGACAAGACGAAGACCTCCATGGGAGGCCGGTGTCTGCGTGGCTGGCTGGAACGGCCGCTGCTTTCCGTCACCGCCATCAACAAGCGGAACTCCGCCGTGGCGGCGCTGGTGGACAATACGATTGCCCGCGAAGAACTGAGCGCCGCCATGAGCGGACTCGGCGACCTGGAGCGGCTCATTGGCCGCATTACATACGGAACCGCCGGCGGCCGGGATTTGGCGGCGCTGCGGTCCGCCATAGAGAAGCTGCCCGCCATTGCGGGCCATCTGGCCGCTTTTTCCGACCGGCGGCTGAAGGAACTGACGGATCAGATGGACCTTTTGCAGGACGTCGGGAAACTGATCTCCTCCGCCATCTGCGACGAGCCGCCGTTTTCCGTCCGGGAGGGCGGTTTCATCAAGGAGGGGTACGACGCCGAGGTGGACCGTCTCCGGAGTGTGATGGACGGCGGCAAGGGCCTCATTGCAGACATCGAGGCCAAGGAAAAGGAAAAAACCGGCATCCGCACGCTGAAGGTGGGCTTCAACAAGGTGTTCGGATACTACATCGAGGTCAGCAAGTCCATGGTCGACAAGGTTCCGGAGGGCTATGTCCGCAAGCAGACCACGGTGAACGGCGAGCGGTACATCACTCAGGAGCTGAAAGATCTGGAGCACGAGATCCTGACTGCCTCAGAACGGGTCGTGGCGCTGGAATACCAGCTGTTTACCAAGCTCCGGGAAAAAATCGTGACTCAGGCCCCCCGCATCCAGCGCACCGCCGCCGCTCTGGCGGAGATTGACGCGCTGGGGTCTTTGGCGGCGGTGGCCGTGCGGGACGGATACTGCCGCCCCGACGTGGACGAATCCGGCGTCATCGAAATCACCGCGGGGCGGCACCCGGTGGTGGAGCGGGTTTTGAAGGACAGCCTGTTTGTTCCCAACGACACGTTCATGGGCGAAAAGGAACAGCGGGTGGCCATCATCACCGGCCCCAACATGGCGGGTAAATCCACCTATATGCGGCAGGTGGCCCTGATCGTGCTGCTGGCTCAGATCGGCTCCTTCGTCCCCGCCGCCGCCGCCCATATCGGCGTGGTGGACCGCATCTTCACCCGCATCGGCGCCAGCGACGATCTGGCGGCGGGACAGTCCACCTTTATGGTGGAGATGTCCGAGGTGGCGGATATCCTCCGCCACGCCACGAAAAAGAGCCTCCTGATTCTGGACGAGATCGGGCGCGGCACCTCCACCTTTGACGGCATGTCCATCGCCCGGGCGGTGGTGGAGCACTGCGCGGACCCCAGGAAGCTTGGCGCCAAAACGCTGTTTGCCACGCATTACCATGAGCTGACGGAGCTTGAGAACACTCTGCCCGGGACGGTAAACTATAATATTGCCGTGAAGACCCGGGGCGAGGATATCATCTTTCTGCGCAAGATTGTCCCCGGCGGGGCCGACCGGAGCTACGGCATTGAGGTCGCAAAGCTCGCAGGCCTTCCGGACAAGGTGGGGGCCCGGGCCCGGGCCGTGCTGGAGCAGTTGGAAAATGAAAACGGCGTCCAGTATGTGCAGCCCCGGCGGGAGAGGGAGCAGGTCTCTCTGGACGCCGTCCGGGAGGGTGAGGTACTGGATGC
>JAEWYA010000207.1 GCA_023395775.1 Bacillota bacterium | reverse complement strand
CTTCGGAAAACGGCACGGAGAACTGGTGGAACACCGTTTGGGACACCGGGACCTGAGCAATTCTATGAAAACCGCCGCACGGCTGTGCGGCGGTTTTTTCTGACGACTCAGAGGGGGAAAACTACGGTATATGAAACGCGTTTGTACGGTGTGTGGACCCTCCTAAAGCGCTGAAAGGAAGATACTTTTCAAAGCAGACCACCCCATATGGACATTTTACCGAAAAACTGTTCTGCTAGGTCGAAAAATTCTTGTGTTTTTTCATTGCAACCTGTCAAATTCTATGGTACACTGAGCCAAGTGCAAAGACAAATGACCATGGGAGGCGGACGAAATGAGCAGAGAGATCAAGTATTATATCGTGGCGGCGGATGCTCTGCCGGAAATTTTTGTCAAGGTGGCGGAGGCCAAGCGCATGATGCAGACCGGCGAAGCGAATACGGTCGGCGCCGCTACTCGGATGGCGGGTATCAGCCGCAGCGCGTTCTACAAGTACAAGGATTCCGTGCAGCCCTTCAATGACATGAAGGCGGAGCACATCATCACGTTTTATGGGATGCTGAAGGATGCTCCCGGCGTACTGAGCGGTGTGCTTTCGGATTTCGCCCGGGCGGGGGCAAATATCCTGACCATCAACCAGAGCATTCCCACCAACGGCTGTGCTGCGGTCACCGTATCGGCGGAGACCTCGGACATGGAGATGACGCTGGAGGCGTTCCTGGAGCAGGCCGCCAGTGTGGATGGCGTGATCCGGTTTGAGATTCTGGCTGGTTAAGGTAAAAAAGCGAAAGGATTGACCCATGAGTAAAATCGCTATTTTGGGCCTTGGCACGGTGGGGACCGGTGTCGCCAAGGTGGTGGCGGAGAATGCCCGGCAGATCGAGCGAAAGCTGGGTGAGCCGCTGACCGTGAAGTCTATTCTGGTCCGCCATTTTAAGGACGGCCCCTATCGTCAGCTGATGATCGACGATTTCAGCCGCATCGAACGGGACGACGAGATCCGCGTCGTGGTGGAGACCATCGGCGGCGTGGACGCAGCCTATGAGTACACAAGGCGGGCTTTGGAGGCGGGGAAGCATGTGGTCACCGCCAACAAGCAGCTGGTGGCCGAAAAGGGCTGTGAGCTGTTGGAGCTGGCCCGGAAGAAAAAGGTGAACTACCTCTTTGAAGCCAGCGTGGGCGGCGGCATCCCGGTGCTGCACCCCTTGACGGAGTGCCTGTGCGCCAACCGCGTGGATGAGATTTACGGGATTTTGAACGGCACCACCAACTACATCCTCACCCGCATGGTCCGCACCGGCGCCTTCTTTTCCGATGCTCTGCGGGAGGCTCAGGCCAAGGGTTATGCCGAAGCGGACCCCACCGCCGACGTGCAGGGCATTGATGCGGGGCGAAAGATCTGTATTCTGGCGGACCTGGCCTTTGGCGCGCAGGTGCGGCCCGAAGACGTTCCCATGGAGGGAATCAAGAAGCTGTCCCTCCGGGACGTAAAGGTGGCCCAGCGGGCGGGCTACCGCATCAAGCTGCTGGGCCGGTGCCTTCGGATGCACGGCGGAGGGCGGACCGCCTATGTCGCGCCCCATCTGGTGCCGGAGGAACATCCGCTTGCCAATGTGGAAGACGTGTTTAACGCCGTGGTGGTCAAGGGCAACGCCGTGGGCGAGGTCATGTTTTACGGCAGGGGCGCGGGCGAACTGCCGACGGCTTCGGCTTGCGTATCGGACGTGCTGGAGTGCCTGCGCCGCAGTCCCCGGCAGGAGGAGATTGGATGGAGCGCCGATTTCAACGGCTTTATCGACCCCCTGGAGGTTTCCACCCGCTTCTATTTCCGCATTGAGGGCAGTCTGACGGACGCCGCCATGGCCTTCGGACAGGTTGAGGTCCTCAGCGAGGACGGCGAGACCGGCTTTTTGACGGACCGCATCACAGGACGGGAGGCGCTGGAGCAGTCCAGAAGCCTGAGCGTTCTTGCCTGCCTGCGGGTACTTGGCTGAGAATTGAACCGCGAATCCAGATATCAAGGAAGGGTAAATCAATGAGTTTGATTGTGCAGAAATTTGGCGGAAGTTCGGTAAAGGACGCCGAGCGTATCCGCCATGTGGCCGGCATTATCGAAAAGACCTATAAGGCCGGAAACGATGTGATCGTGGTGCTGTCCGCCCAGGGCGACACCACCGACGACCTGATTGCCAAGGCGCAGGAGATCAACCCCCGCGCCTCCCGCCGGGAGATGGACATGCTGTTGTCCACCGGCGAACAGATTTCTATTTCCCTGTGCGCCATGGAGCTGGAGCGGCGCGGCCTGCGCTGCGTGTCTCTGGCCGGGTGGCAGGCAGGGGTGCAGACCTCGTCCGTATACAGCGACGCCCGCATCAAACGGATCGACCCGGAACGCATCCTGTCTGAGCTGGACCAGCACCGCATCGTCCTGGTGGCGGGCTTTCAGGGCATCGACCGCACCGGAGACATCACGACTCTGGGCCGGGGCGGCTCGGACACCAGCGCCGTGGCGCTGGCGGCGTCGTTCCATGCCGAGCTGTGCCAGATTTTCACGGACGTGGACGGCGTCTATACCACCGATCCCCGTATCGTGTCCAACGCCCGGAAGCTCAGCGAGATCACCTATGACGAGATGCTGGAGCTGGCCAGTCAGGGAGCCCAGGTGCTCCATAACCGCAGCGTGGAGCTGGCGAAAAAATTTCATGTGAATTTGGAGGTCGTGTCCAGCCTGGAGGATAAACCCGGCACGACGGTGAAGGAGGTCACAAAAGTGGAGAAGACGAATATCGCGGGGGTGGCAAAGGATACCAGCATCGCCCGCATTGCCCTGGTAGGCCTGCAGCACAATCCCGGCGTGGCTTTTCAGGTTTTTGACCTGCTGAGCAAGAGCAACATCAACGTGGACGTGATTTTGCAGTCCATTGGCCGCGAGGATAAAAAGGATATTACCTTCACGGTCCACAAAAAGGACGTAAACGAGTCCGTGGAGCTTCTGGAGGAGCACAAGGAGGCTTTGAAGTTCGACCACATCGCCACCGACGAGCGGATCGGCAAGGTTTCCATCGTGGGCATGGGCCTTATGAGCAACTGCGGAGTGGCCGCCAGAATGTTCGAGGCGCTGTACGACGCGGGTATCAACATCCAGATGATCAACACCTCCGAGATTCGCGTCTCCGTCCTGCTGGACGAGGACGACGTGGATAAGGCGGTCCGCGCCATCCACGCAAAATTCTTTGACGAGAACTGATTTTTCCGGATAACAGGCCGGCGGAAGGCTTTGCCGGTTCTGTTCCCGTCTCCCAGCGCATAGAGTCGCAGGGAGGTGAGTTGTCCGATGAAAAACCGTTTTGCTTATTTTTCCATCCGTTTTTTGTCCGTTCTGCTCGCGGGGGTTTTTCTGCTGCTGCTTCGCACCGTGACACAGAATCCGGTCTGTGCCCTGTTGACGCCGCAGTTTGCCAGCCCGTGGGAGCTCAGCAAGCTGGTGTTTTGGCCGCTTCTGCTGGCTGCGGCCATTCCGCTGCGGGACGGCGGAAAGCTCTTGTCCAGACTGCCCTGGCTGACGGTTGCGCCGGTGACGGCGGTCCTGATATTCTGGGCGCTGGCCGCCCTGAAGCCGGGGCCGGGCGTGTACCTGCTGATATGGGTCGTGCTTTCCGCCGCCGCGCTGGCGCTGGCCCAGCGGGACGTTCTGGCAGGAGGAGACCGATCCGTCTGGCTGGTTCTGGCGGTGGCGATGGGAATTTTGTATATTGTGCTGACCTTTCTGCCGCCTGTGATCGGACCCTTTCTGGACCCGTCGGATGTGGCGGCCATGGCGACGATTCCATGCTGAAAACACAGGGGAAAAGGGCCGCCGGATGGCGTCCCTTTCCTTTTTCACAGATGAATGACACGCGGGTTTCCGCGCGAAATAACCGAGGAGGAAGAAACTATGAACGCGATCGTAACGGTGATTGGAGAGGACAAGGTCGGCATTATTGCCGGCGTCTGTACGCTTCTGGCCGAGAACAACGTCAACATTCTGGATATCACCCAGACCATTTTGCAGGGTAAATTCACCATGGTCATGGCGGTGGATGTGGGCAAGTCCAGCGTGCCCATCGGGGAGCTGGGCACGAAGATGGAGGCTCTGGGCGAAAAGCTGGACATCTCCATCCGTATCCAGCGGGAAGAAATTTTCAACGCTATGCACCGTATTTGAGGGGGAGAGACCATGCTGAATCAAAAAGACGTTCTCTCCACGATCGAGATGATCGATCAGCAGCATCTGGATATCCGGACCATCACCATGGGCATTTCACTTTTGGACTGCTGCGACCCGGACCCGAAGCGGGCGTGTGGGAAAATCTACGATAAAATTACAAAGTACGCGGAAAATCTGGTGAGGACCGGGGAGGATATTGAGCGGGAATTCGGCATTCCCATCGTGCATAAGCGGATTGCCGTCACCCCCATGGCTCTGGTGGCCGGGTCTTCCGATACGGACGACTACGTTCCTTTCGCACTGGCCATGGATCGGGCCGCCAAGACCTGCGGCGTCAATTTTCTCGGCGGCTACTCCGCGCTGGTGCAGAAGGGGATGACCAAGGCAGATGAAAAACTCATCCGCTCCATCCCGGAAGCGCTGGCCTCCACGGAGTTCGTCTGTTCCTCCGTCAACGTGGGGTCCACAAGGGCGGGCATCAATATGGATGCGGTGGCCCTGATGGGCCGCATCGTGAAGGAAACTGCCGCCAAGACCGCGGCGCAGGACGGCCTCGGCTGCGCGAAGCTGGTGATATTCTGCAACGCGGTGGAGGACAACCCCTTTATGGCCGGCGCGTTCCACGGCGTGGGGGAGGCCGAGCGGGTCATCAACGTGGGCGTCTCCGGTCCAGGCGTTGTGTGCAGCGCGCTGAAGGCTGTCCGGGGTCAGCCCTTCGATGTGGTGGCGGAGACGGTGAAAAAGACCGCGTTCCGCGTGACCCGAATGGGTCAGCTGGTGGCGCAGGAGGCGTCCCGCCGCCTGGACACGCCCTTTGGTATTGTAGATTTGAGTCTGGCGCCCACCCCCGCCATCGGAGATTCCGTTGCCCGCATCCTGGAGGAAATGGGTCTTGAGACCTGCGGTACTCATGGTACCACGGCAGCGCTGGCTCTGCTGAACGATGCGGTGAAAAAGGGCGGTGTCATGGCGTCTTCGTCTGTTGGAGGACTCTCCGGCGCGTTCATCCCCGTCAGTGAGGATGAGGGCATGATCGCCGCCGCCCGGGGCGGGACGCTGACCGTGGACAAGCTGGAGGCCATGACCTGCGTGTGCTCCGTGGGCCTCGACATGATCGCTGTCCCCGGAGATACCAGCGCGGATACGATTTCCGCCATCATCGCTGACGAGGCCGCTATCGGCATGGTGAACTGCAAGACCACCGCCGTGCGGCTTCTGCCCGCCCCCGGCAAGAAGGTGGGGGATACCATTGAGATGGGCGGGCTGCTTGGCAGTGCGCCGGTGATGCCGGTCCACACGGAGTCCAGCGCGGACTTCATCGCTCGGGGCGGGCGCATTCCGGCTCCGCTTCACAGCCTGAAAAACTGAGAATAGGGCCTCCCTACGCACCATCCCGCTCGGTCGGCATACGATGGCGGGGGAGGGGAGATTTGTGAAGGAAAAGCTTATCAAACTTGTGGATGTCAAGAGTATCGTGACATTCCTGCTCTCCGGTACATTTGTTGCGCTGACTCTCCGGGGCGATATTACCGGACAGGAGTTTATGACGGTTTTCACCGTAGTCATCAGTTTTTACTTTGGAACGCAGGTCCAAAAAAGAGCTGATGAGGAGAAAAAATGACCAGACGGAAGAAGAGAATTCCGTCCGGCCTTGTTG
>JAEWYA010000189.1 GCA_023395775.1 Bacillota bacterium | reverse complement strand
GTCGGAGGCGTCGCGCCGAAACGGATCAAGCGTATAAGCTGAGCCCGACAAGCAGGCATCCGTTTATATACGGCAGCTGATTTTCCTTCAGATAGGTAACCAGCTCCTCGCTTTCGGCGCCTGGCTGAATGACCACGCATTGAAATTTCTTTTTGCACTCCTGCATCAATGCAAGCCCCTTGGCTGGATGAATGCACAGATCAATGACGTCAATTTCTTCCGGAACGTCATTGATCGAGGAAAGTTCCTTGCCGACGGCAAAGACCTTGTACCCCTTTTCTATAAGGCCTTGCTTGATTTTATAGGCATACTTCTCCGGATTCAGAGTATCCCCCACAACAGCAAAAACACGCTGCTTCATAATTTCCTGTAAATCCATAAAACAACCTCCCAACCTTCCTATTTTGCATTCTCAATAAGCTTCACCGCACATCGTCACCAGCGGTCAATCGAGCGAACATCCGACTGTGAATCCGAGAACGGCTCGGGAGCAATGTCAGACGCCTCAATTTCCTCCAGTATCGCCTGCGCGGTATTCCCTACTGAGGCTTCCCGATAGCCTTCAAACTGCGCACTCGTCATAAGCTGAACACCGATTCTCTCCATGTCCGCAAGGTTGGCGTTCTGGATTTCCTGGGTGATCGAGGAGCAGCAATCCTCCAGAATCAGCACCTCATAGTCCAGAGAAATCGCGTCATAGGCAGTGGTCCTGATGCAGTTCGGCGTCGCGGTACCGCAGAGAATCACGGTTTTTACCTGTAGTCTGCGGAGAATCAGATCCAGCTCCGTGTGAAAAAACGCACTGAATCGCGGCTTGATAATTGTGTAGTCGCCCCTCATAGGCCGGAGGCCTTCCGGGGCCTGGGCAGAACATTCGCCGATACTGGAAGGCCCAAGCGGCCGTCCGCCGTCTTCCCAGCGCCTGTGGCGGGTGTATTCCACATCCGAACCGTCGCTTCGGTAGATTCGCTTTACGAAAAAGACGGGGATGCTCATATCCCTCGCGCTGTTCACCGCACGGATGCAGGCGGGAATCGTTGATTCCGCCATTGGATTGCATAAGGAACTGTTTTTGCTGATAAAAGCATTTTCCATGTCGATCACCAGCAGAGCGGACCTTGTTGTATTTTTTCTCATATCGGAGCATTCCTTTCCCGTAATTATTCTAAAAGCAGTATAGCAAAAACCGAAATTCCTGGCAAGGTCATTCAACCATTGGCCCCGCCGCGATATTTGAATCTTCTGCAAACGCAAAACAAGCCGGAGCCTCCTATTGATGCCCCGGCTTGTTTTTTACATTTACTGTTTTTGCAGCTATTGGGAATGAGTGATTTTAGCTTCCCTTGTTTTGTCTGGACTTCTCGTTTGCTTTCTTCACTTCGTCCAGGGTAGGATCGCCGGACATACCGGAATTCGAGGAAGGCATGACCGAGTTTGTTGCAGAGCTGGTTGCAGAGCTAGTCGCAGAGTTTGCGGACTTCATGTTTTCCTGACGGGCCTGCTGAAGGGCGTAGTCCTGACTGAAGCCGTTCTGATTCATAGCAGAATTGGAATTTGCCTGACGAGCCTGCTGAAGGGCGGACTCATTCATATCGGTATAGGAGCTTCCGGACTGCGTAGTTTTCGACTGCCGGGACTTTGCATTCATTTTCTTTGCTTCTTCCAAACTCTTATCCATAAAATTACCCCTTTCTGAGTCTCTGACTCCGGACTAGTTTATCCAGTATGCCGGCTTTTATAGAGGAAAAGTAATCCACATCAGCGGAAATACTCCGGCAATTTGTTAGAGGGCGGCAGACAGGCGCCGTCGCCGCACACATAATAGGTGGTTTCACCGTTAAGCAGCGGATGCGAGGAATCCTTCGTCACTTTGAAGATCCAGTCCGATTTAATCTTAATTTTGTTTAAATCCGATGGCTCCTTTAAGACGCAGACAATCTCGGTGATCGGGAGCATGGAGTAAAGGTAAAAACCATTTCCGGGAGGGTATCCGGCCGACGCGGCGTTCATAAACGCCTCCTGCTTTTTTAAAACAGTATAAAGCTCGTCTGCATTTGTAAGAGCATACAGCCTCGTCAGATTATATGCCATCACGGAGTTGCCGGACGGCATAGCACCATCATAGGTTTCTTTTGGATTTAAAATGAGCTTTTCATTACTCTTTCCGGAGAAGAAAAATCCACCGTCTTCCTGATCAAAATATTCCGAAATCGCCTTGCCTTGCAGACTCTGCGCCCTTGCTAAAAATGCAGGGTCCTGCGTGGCCTGGTGCAGACAGATCAATGCGTAAATATAAAAGGCATAGTCGTCCAAAAGGCCGACGTTTCCGCGTACTCCGCTGGTAACACCGGAGAACACGGTATCGCCGTCCGTCAGCTCGCGTTCCATGAAACCCACGGTCTTCAAGGCAATATCAAGATACGTCTTCGTCCCAAGTATCCTGTAGGCGTTGGCATAAGCTGCAAGTACCAGCGCATTCCAAGAGGTCAGTATTTTATGGTCCGTCCGAAGGGAGGTTCTCGATTTACGGTAATCGTATACCTTGGGCAGGAGCTCGTCGATTGAAGAATCGATTTTGCTGTTATTGATCAGATTGGGTATATTCCGCCCTTCAAAGTTCCCGTTCTGCGTGATGCCGAAATACGCGTTGAACCGGTTGCCGTCCGTTTCACCCAAAAGCGCAGTCAATTCCTCCGGTTTGAATACATAATATTTTCCCTCTTGGCCGTCGCTGTCGGCATCTTGTGCGGAGAAAAAGCCCCCGTCAGGACTTCCCAGATCGCGGTTCACATACAGGAGGGTCTTCTCTGCCACAGTCCGATAGATTTCTTTACCGGTCAGCTCAAACGCCATCAGGTAGGCCGTGGCAAGCAGCGCGTTATCGTACAGCATTTTTTCAAAGTGCGGCACAAGCCAGAACCGGTCGGTGGAGTATCTGGAAAAGCCAAAGCCGATGTGATCAAAGATGCCGCCCCTGTACATCTGAATCAGCGTTTTTTCAGCCATATCCGGCTCGGTCTTCAGCAGCAGGTAAAGGATATGCGGCGTTGGAAATTTGGGCGCGTTTCCAAACCCGCCGAATTCTTCATCAAAGGTTTGCTTCAATTGTGATACCGCCGCGTGGATCGGCGCGGCTTGGAGCGTTTGCGAAAAGTTTGTTGGTTGATTAAGAGCTTCCGATATTCTTTTGCCCTGGTTGAGCAGGGCGGATTGATCCTCCGCCCATTTTTCGCTGATTGCATTCAGCAAGTCAAGAAAATATGCTTTGGGAAAATAGGTTCCGGCAAAAAACGGCTTTTGATCTGCGGTCATGAAAATGCTTGTAGGCCACCCGCCTCCGCCGGTAAACGCCTGACAAACACGCATATAAATGTTGTCGATATCCGGTCGTTCTTCCCGATCTACCTTGATGGAAACAAAAGATTGATTGAGAGCTTTGGCAACGGACGGATCCTCAAAGCTTTCCTCGGCCATCACATGGCACCAATGGCAGGTACAGAGTGTAACCAGCTTCAGCTATACCCAATAGAAAGAAAGATCGGCTTGTCCTCCTTCTTCGCAAGCGCAAAGGCTTCTTCTCCCCACGGAAACCAGTTTACCGGATTATGGGCATGTTGAAGCAGATAAGGCGATTTTTCATTGATCAGTCTATTGGGTATTTCATGTTTGGTCACGGGCATCACCCCATTTCTCGTTTGTAAGATATACCATCCATGGTAATTTACTTGAAGTCAATTTTTGCGTCCGGCTCTTGATTCAAGTCCAATCTAGTATATGTTATGCTTTTCATTATACACATCGTAAATGGCATAACATGCGGAAAAGCAAAGGCCGCGTACAGCCCTTTTGGACTATATGCGGCCTTTGCGGTTATTTACTTGCCGACGCAGAGCCGGTCGTCTGTAAGGGTGAGGTGCGCCGTGTCGCCGGACTTCAGTCCGCCGCTGAGCATCTGCTCCGCCACCGCGTCCTCCACCTTGTTCTGAATGGCTCGGCGCAGAGGCCGCGCGCCGTACTTGGGATCGAAGCCCTCTTTTGCAAGCTCGTTGACTGCGGCGTCGTCCGCCTCCAGCTTTACGCCCATGGCGGCCATGCGCTTTTCGGTGGCCTTCAGCATCCGACGGGCAATTTCCGTGATATCGTCCTGTGTCAGACGGTGGAAGACAATGATGTCGTCAATCCGGTTCAAAAACTCGGGACGGAAGGTGCGGCGCAGCTCGTCCATTACCAGTTCCCTGCCCTTTTCATAGGCGCTGGCCTCGTCCTTCGCCGCCTCGCCGCTGTCAAAGCCAAGACGGCTGCCGGCGGAGGTAATGCTGGCCGCGCCCACGTTGCTGGTCATGACGATCACCGTGTTCTTGAAGTCCACGGTGCGGCCCTGAGAGTCCGTGATGCGCCCATCCTCCAGAATTTGCAGCAGGATGTTCCACACGTCCTCGTTGGCCTTTTCAATCTCGTCAAACAGAACCACGGAATAGGGCTTTCTGCGGACCTTCTCCGTCAGCTGACCGCCCTCCTCATGGCCCACGTAACCGGGCGGAGAGCCGATCAGACGGGAGACGGTGTGCCGCTCCATATACTCCGACATATCAATGCGGATCATAGCGCTCTCATCGCCGAACATGGACTCTGCCAGCGCCTTGCACAGCTCGGTTTTACCAACGCCCGTGGGGCCCAGGAACAGGAACGAACCGATTGGCCGCTTGGGGTCCTTCAATCCCACCCGGCCCCGGCGGATGGCTCTGGCCACAGCCGTCACGGCTTCGCTCTGGCCCACGACCCGGACGTGGAGTTGGTCCTCCATGTGCATAAGGCGCGTTCCCTCGTCCTCCGTCAGGCGGGTGCCGGGGATCCCCGTCCACTCCGCAACCACGGCGGCGATATCCTCTGCCGTCACAGGGCGGTGGGTGGAATTGTGCTTGCGGTGCTTATCCCGTTCCATTTCCACCTGTTCCTGATAGTTCTTCTCAATGTCCCGCAGCTGGGCGGCCTTTTCATAATCCTGAGCCAGCACAGCGGCGGCCTTGTCCTTTTGCAGCGCCGCGATCTTTTCCTCCAGACTCTTCAGCTCCGGGGACGGCTCCTCCTCTTCCATACGAACGCGGGAAGAGGCCTCATCCATCAGGTCAATGGCTTTATCGGGCAAATAACGGTCATTGATATACCGGGTGGAGAGCTCTACTGCGGCAGAAAGGGCCTCGTCGGTAATTTTCAGCTTGTGGTGCTGCTCATACCGCCTGCGCAGGCCTTTCAAAATCTCCAGCGTCGCCTTCTGGCTCGGCTCGCCCACCTGGACGGGCTGGAAACGGCGTTCGAGAGCCGCGTCTTTTTCGATATACTGCCGGTATTCGTTCAGGGTCGTGGCCCCCAGGCACCGGATCTCTCCCCGGCCCAGAGCCGGCTTGATGATGTTGGCGGCGTCCACCGCGCCCTCGGCGCTGCCCGCACCCACGATGGTGTGCAGCTCGTCGATGAACAAAATCACATCGCCGTCCCGCTTTACCTCGTCCAATGCCTTTTTGATGCGCTCCTCGAATTCACCCCGATACTTGGTTCCGGCCACCATGCCGGAGAGGTCCATGGAGAGAATACGCTTATCCAGCAGCTCGTCGGGCACGTCGCCCAGAGCGATCTTTCTCGCCAATCCCTCCGCGATGGCGGTCTTGCCCACGCCCGGCTCACCGATCAAAACGGGGTTGTTTTTCGTCCGGCGGGATAGAATTTGAATGACACGCTGGATCTCCGTGTCACGACCGATTACCGGGTCCAGCTTTCCGGCCCGCGCATCGGCGGTCAGGTCCCGGGTAAACTCCCGCAGGGTCTTGTCCTGGCTGTCATCCCGGGCGGTCCCGGCGGAACGGAAGCTCTCCCGATTCTCCGCCCGGGGCGCCTCATTCAGCTTTTGCATCAATGCGGTATAAAGCTGCTTGGCGTCCACGCCGGCGGTCCGCAGGATACGGACCGCCATGTTGTTGCCCTCCCGCAGGAGACCGGCCAGCAAATGAGCGGTACCGACAAAACTGTACCTGCCTCTGGCCGCGTCCTCCACGGCCAGTTCCACCACCCGCTTTGCGCGGGGAGTCAGGCCCTGAGCGGGATTGCCGCCGGGCAGTCCCGCTCCCACGCTCTTTTTAATGATTTCCACGATCATGCCATCCGTCAGCCCGGCAGCTTCCAAAACGCTGTGGGCTGTCCCGTCCGGCTCTCTCAGAAGGCCCAGCAGAAGATGCTCGGTGCCCACGTAGCCGTGGCCCAGCTCACCTGCCGCCTCCTGTCCCAGCCGCAGGGCCTCTTCGGCCCTGGGACTGAATTTTGCCTCATTCATTGCACTCACTCCTTTCAAAAGGGCTTCTCGTTGGTGTTACTCAGCCTGAGGACGCTCCTTCTCCTCGGGTTTTTTCTGCTCCAACTGGCGGATCTGGTCTCGAAGCTGGGCGGCCTTTTCAAAGTCCTCCCGCAACACGGCGGCCTTCTGTTCCAAACGCAGAGCGTTCAGCTGGCGCATTTTAGAAAAGCGGCTGCGCTCCTTTTCCTCCACCAGCGGCTTCTCCTGAGTCTCCTGCGGCTCTGCCGTGCCGGCGCCCAGTGCGGGCATCTGCCGGAAGAAGTCGTCAAACAGGTTCTCATCGAAGAAGGACGACCCCAGCAGATAGGGCTGCGGGCTGAAAAAGTCATCCAGAAGTCCGCCACCGAAAAAGCTCTGCATCATTCTGCGGCTCTGCGCTGCCACAGCCTGGGTGTAGCCCAGCTTCTCGGCGCACTCGCTGCAAAGGTGCGCTTCCTCCACGTGCCCATTGACGTTGCTCTGATAAACGAAGTTGACTTCATTCTTTCCACAATTCTCACATTTCATGATAAGTTCCTCCTTAAAGACTATATAAAATATAATTGAATTCAATAGGGTGTGCGCTTATTCCGCTGTCCCGTGCCGGAATGTGGGGAATTACCCCATCTGGTGGATCAGGACCTGCTTCATGACCTCGGCCCTGACGGCGTCCCGCGCCTCTCGCGGCACTGCCCCCAGCGCCCTGTCCCCCATGCAAATCAGCATCGTCTCGCCGACGCCTTCATCCAGCGCCCCGGAGGACACCAGGTTGCTCAGAATCGCTCTGGCCGAAGGAAGGTCCAACTCGTCGCCCACGGAATTGATAACGTGCATCAAAAGCGTCTGCCGGTCCATCCGTACCCGGGTGATCCGAATATATCCGTTGCCGCCCCGGCGGCTCTCCACGATGTAGCCGTGCTCCGGGGAGAATCGGGTGCTCATGACGTAATTGATCTGACTGGGCACACAGTTGAACCGCTGGGCCAGATCGCTCCGCTGGACCTCCAGCACCCCGCCGTCGGATTCATCCAAACCCTCCTGCAGGAAACTGGCGATCAAATCGGAAATGCCCATTCATACCACTTCTTTCTTTGCTATTCATTTGACTTTGACTTTCTTTAACCTTTTATCTGACACGTAGTATAGCACGGTCGTGAAAAATGTCAAGGCCTAATTTTTGACTTTCTTTGACCAAAATGAAAATAAATTGTGAACGCTGCTTTTCCTGTTGCAGCGACAGAAGGCTCGGTCATATGCCTGCCGAATTTCCAATATCTTTTTCGAGAAATTGCTTGCTTTTTTTATAGCGTGTGTTACAATAAATTCACTAATTTTTATGGAGGTGCTTTCCCATGGCTTACAAAATCACTTCTGCCTGCGTAAGCTGCGGCTCCTGCGCGGACGTTTGCCCCGCCGGCGCCATCAGCCAGGGCGATGAGTCCTATGTCATCGACGCTTCTGCTTGCCTGGACTGTGGTTCTTGCAGCGATACCTGCCCCAACGGCGCCATTGTTCCCGCCGAATAAGGTAAAAGCGTACATAAAGGCACCGCAGGATTTCCTGCGGTGCTTTTATTCTCTCATGCCGGAAGCGGCGGATTTCCTTGCGAAAAGCGTCCGTTTGCCGTATAATTAAAGTTTGAAGAATTGACCGTGGAGGGAGGAGCGCGCCATGGAACACTGGGACGACCTTTGTCCGGGCGGCCTCCGCTTCTGCTGGGACGAGAGCGCCCATAAGCCCGGCACGGACGCTTTCCTGCTGGGTGGGTTTCCAAAGCTGCGGCCCGGGCTGCAGGTATGCGATCTGGGCAGCGGAACAGGGCTGCTGGGGCTGCTGCTGCTTCAGCGCCAACGGGACCTGCGCGTCACCGGCGTGGAGCTACAAAGCCCCGCTGCGGCGCTGGCAGTCCGTGCGGCGGAGGAAAACGGCCTGCGGGACCGACTTATAACGCTGCGGGCAGACCTGCGGGACATTCGTTCGCTGCTGAGCGCGGGGAGCTTTGACCTGTGCGTTTCCAATCCTCCCTATTTCACCGGCGGCAGCGGCAAAGCCGCCCCGGACGCCGCGCGGCGGACTGCACGCAGCGAGACGGGCTGCACGCTCTCGGACGTGTGCCGGGCGGCGGCATATCTGCTCCGCTGGGGCGGGGATTTCTGTGTGGTGTACCGGCCCGAGCGGCTGTGTGACCTTGTGTGTGCCCTGCGGGAAAACGGTTTGGAGCCAAAGCGGCTGCGCATGGTGGAGGCTCGGCCGGGAGCCGCGCCGTCCCTGCTGCTCCTGGAGGCACGCCGGGGCGGAAAGCCCGGGCTTATCACCGAGCCGCCGCTGCGTCTTGCGGATGCGTCCGGTGCCCCAACAGACGAGTATGACGCCGTTTATTTCCGAACATCCAACTAAAGGAGAAAAGTCATGAGCGGAACGCTGTATCTGGTCGCCACCCCCATCGGGAACCTGGGCGACTTTTCCCCGCGGGCGGTGGAAACACTGGAATCGGTGGATTTTATTGCCGCCGAGGATACCCGGGTCTCCGTGAAGCTGCTGAATCACTTCCAAATCAAAAAACCTCTGTTGAGCTATCATGAGCACAACCATGTCTCCGCGGGGCAGTCGGTGCTCAGCCGCCTGCTGGCGGGGGAGAGCTGCGCGCTGGTGACCGACGCGGGAACGCCCGCCGTCTCCGATCCGGGGGAGGATCTGGTGCGTCTGTGCGCCGAAAGCGGGGTGGAGGTTCTGTCCATCCCCGGCTGCTGCGCCGCGGTGAACGCCCTGGCCGTCAGCGGACTGCCCACGGGCCGCTTCACCTTTGAGGGGTTTCTCTCCACCAATAAAAAGGAGCGACGGGAACATCTGGCGTCCCTTCAGAATGAGCGGCGCACCATGCTGTTCCACGAGGCGCCCCACAAGCTCCGGGGCACACTGGACGATCTGTGCACAGCCTTCGGCCCGGGACGAAAAATCGCCCTGTGCCGGGAGCTGACAAAGCTCCACGAGGAGACCATGCGCTGCACGCTGGGCGAAGCCTCGGCTTATTACCGGGAGAACGACCCCCGGGGGGAATATGTTCTGGTGCTGGCGGGCGCTGAACCGATGGCTGAGGCGGAGATCACGCCGGACGAGGGTGTTCGGCAGGTGCTGGCCCTGAAGGCTCGGGGTATACGGATGAAGGACGCAGTCCGGCAGGTGTCCGACGCGACGGGTCTCGGCCGAAACGATCTGTACAACGCCGCTGTCGCCGCTGAAGCGGAGCATGACTGAAACAAGAAAACCGCGCCGGAGAGTAAATCCTCTCCGGCGCGGTTTTTAATTTAATTTCTACCAGGGGTGATAGCTCCGAGACTGCTCCGCCGTCATGGCAAAGTAGCGGTAGTCCACCGACCCGGAGCTGTCGCCCCAAGTGGTGTCGATGTGACAGGATGTGCCGTCCAAAGTGGCCACCGTCCAGATGTGGTCGGCGTTGGATAGGGCGTAGCAGTCGATCCCCTCCAGCTTTAAAAGCAGGTTATAGGCCCCCGAGTATCCGTCGCACACGGCCCGTCCATTCCGGAACAGCGCATAGGCAATGTGGGAAATGGAGTCATCCCCTGCGCCGGTGTCATAAACGCAGTTGTCGCAGATCCACTTAAAGTAAACCTTCGCCTTTTCCTTTTCCGTCATATCCGCGGTGATGACGCCCTCGCTCCACAGCTGATCGTGAACGGCGATGGCGGCGTTGAGCGTATAGTCCCGGTAAGAGGAGAGGTTTGCCCCTGCCGCGACGGCGGAGAAAGTCATCGTTACTTTTCCGGTAAGTCCCTCATAAGTACATTCCACAGAATTGTACATCTGCTCGCAGCAGGACTTGGCGGCATCCAGCGCCGTGTTCATCACGCTGTCCACGTACCGGGAGGTGACGGCGCCGCCGTAATTCAACTCCAGTACGTTTGTCTCGCGGGAGAGCATGTAGGCGACGTCCGATGCAATCTGGCCCTGCGTGGTGGGGGCAGCGGTATAAGTGGTATCGCCGGTGATAAGATCCCCCCAGGAGGTGCCCGCCGCGCTGTAACTGCCGGCGGATACCGTTGTGGCAGCAACTGTCCACTCCGGCGTCAGCCGCAGGAAGGGGTCCACCATGCGGGTCAGCATGGCCGCTGCCGCGCCGCGGGTAATCGTGTTGTCGGGACCAAAGGCGCCGCTTGCGTCGGACCCCACGCAGAGCCCCGCCTTGTAAAGTGTCAGAATGTCGTCGTAATAGGGCGTGTACTCCGTCACGTCCGTGATGTACTGGCGGGAGGCATAGGCCGTTGTCACCAGCGAATCGTTCACCAAAGGCAGGGTGCTCGACGGCAGCGTCTCCGCCAGCACATGAGCTACCTGAGCCCGGGTGGCGGGGGCGCGGTACAGGCCGTCTAATTCATCCGCCAGCACGCCGGTGCTCTGCAAATAGGCAAGATACGGCTCATAGGACGCCTGTCCCTCCCGTCGAAAGCCGGCGGCGCCGGCCTCGGTGTCTCCGGTGGCATAAAGACTGCGGATGCGTCCCGCAAAAATCACGATCTGCCCCACGGTCACGCTGTCCCGCAGACCAAAGGTCCCGTCCATCTTTCCGACGGACAGTCCGTATTCATACAGGGCCGCCGCGTTGTCGTAAAAAGTTGAGCCGGGAACTACATCGGAAAATTCCCCGCCGTAGGTTTTTCCCCGGACAAAATTGTCGGCAGAATTCTGCGCGGCCGCCGCAGGAACACACAGAGCCGCCGATAAAGCAATCGTCAGGGCCAGTCCGGTCAGGCGTTTTTTCAGGTTCAGCATAAGTCCTCCTTTTGCGGATGCGGCCAAAAGCGTCTCAGGACAGGATATTCAGATCCTCCGGAACCCGATCCTCCACATAGGGGTTCAAGTGTTCGTTCACGATGGTCAGCACCTCATCGGCGTTTAAATAGATATAGGGAGAGGTCCATTCACCTGGCAAAGTGGAAAAATCAATGTTGTCCGCCCCAATGGTAAAAGCCTCCTGTCCGAGCCAGGCCAGCTCGCCCAGCGCCAGGTCGGTCTTCACGTATTTTTGAAAAATCTTGGCAAAATCGGAGACCTTTGTGAGATTGGCGGGCCGAAGCGTCTGCTTTGCCACGGTTTTTAAAAAGTCCTGCTGGGTCTTCATCCGGCCGATGTCCTCGCTGCCGTAGCCGGTGCCATCGTTGTTGTGGCGGAAACGGACCACCTTCAGAGCTTCCGCGCCGGTGAGATGCTGCGTTCCGGCGCGGAAGTGGATGGACAGGTCCTGATACGGGTCGTCGTAGTCCATATCGATGGGAATATTAAAATCCACACCGCCAATGGCGTCCACCAGCGCGGAAAATGCCTTCAGGCTGACCTCCACGGTATAGTCCACCGGAATTCCCAACTGCCGGGAGAGCGTTTCCGCCACCTGATCCATGCCGCCGATGTTGTAGGCGGCGTTGAACTTGTGGTTTTTTCCGTTGATGTTGATTTTGGTGTCCCGGGGAATGTTCACCCCGTATATTTGCCCGGCCCCGGCATCCACCGCCACCAGAATATTGGTGTCGCTGCCGCCGTTCCCGTCGTCCACACCGGAAACCAAAATCGTGTAAAAGTCGGATTTACGGGCGGTGTGCGCGGCCTTGGCCGCCAGGGCCAGCTGGTCGGCATCCTGCTTCTCGGGGGGGACGTCGGACACTGCCGCCGCGCTTCCGGCTGCCTCGTCCTCCCGCTGAGGCGGGTGGACAAGCGCTTTATATGCGCAGGTCAGGGCCACAACTACAAGTAAAACCGCGGCGAGTACCATCAGGCAGCGCTGACCCACGGTAATCCGGCTGCGGCGGCGTTTTCTTGACATCGATGCAGCAAACTCCTTACCTGAGCTCTCCGCCGAACTGCGGCAAAGAGACTTAAAATTTAAATGGAACAGCGTAATTTCGCCGGTACTTGCCGCGGCCATGGACCGGATTCCCCGGCACAACCGCCGCTTAACAGTTGTTTTCTATTATAGCGCCTCCCGGAGTAAAGCGCAAGGTTGGATTTGCGCGGACGGCGCGGCAGGAATGCCGCCCGTGGGTATGATGCTTTACAAATCGGCGTGAAGCGTGATAAAATGGGGCAGAATCAATTTACCCGCGGGATAGCCGCGGCGCAACGGAGGAAGGGGGGCGAGAAAGCCGCGTGAAAAAGCGATTTGCCGCCACGGTGCTTGCCGTGGCAATGCTGCTGTCCCTCAGCCCGGCCGCTGTGGCGGAGGACTCGGTTTACTTTACCGCCGTGGACGAACGGGTCCTGGATCTGAACGACTCCACCATGCCCTTCTGGTTCGGCGGGTATCTGTACGTTGCCGCCACCGTGTTCCGGGAATCCGGGGTGGGGTACTCCTATAACATCGTCAACCAGACCCTGGTGCTGTATGACTCCAGCCGTTCCCTGGTGTACGACGTCAGCACTGGCTCCGGCACCGACGGGCAGGGAGAAGTCTACGATCACGTGTGCGTAACCCGGGGGGGCGTGACCTTTGTGGCGGCCTCGCCCGTGGCGTCCTATTTCGGTCGTACTTACAGCAACACCCGGGTAAACCACGGTTACCTGATCCGGGTGAGAAGCAGCAGCGCCGTCCTGCCCGACAGCATGTTCACCGAGACCGCCGCCTATCAGATGGAAACCAAGTACCAGCAGTATCAGAAGAATACCAACGCCGTTCAAACGCCGGATCAGGACCCGGGGGAGTCGGAGACAACGGAACCAGCGGAGAATTCCCCCGGGAAATCCATTTACCTCTGCTTTCTGGCGGAGGACGCAGAGATGGTGAGCGAATGGTTGGACGCGATGGAAAACCGTAGCGGACACGCCGCCTTCTATTTCACGGAGGAGGCCCTGTCCCGCTGCGGCGATCAGCTTCGGCGGCTGGCTGCGTCCGGCTGCGCCATCGGTCTGGTTGCCAGCTCCGGGGATCATCCGGCGGAGCAGCTGGACCGCATGAATCGAATTCTCTTTGCCGCCGCCGGGGTCAAGCCCCGACTGGTTTACGCGGCGGGCGCCGACATTCCCGCGCTCCAGTCGGCGGGCTATTGCCCCCTGACCCCCAGAATCGACCGCTCGAGATACGGACTGACCACCTCGGGCGGAGCCGCCTCGCTTTTAAAGCAGATCCGGAGTCGCCGGAGCGCCGTGTCCGTATGGCTTGGGAGCAGCGTGACTGCCGGAGCGCTGCGGACCTTTCTCTCCTCCGCTGTGACGGAGGAGGATCGGCTGCTTTCCATGACGGAAATTGTCAGCTGAGCGCGTATTTCACAAAAAATTCAACAACCGCCCGCAAAAGCGTATATAATAGGAAGAAATCTTCCGCCGGCGGGGTGCGAATTTATTTTTCTACATTTTGAAAAGTACGGAGGCAGGACTATGGCGCGTAATATTCTGGTTGTCGAAGACGATCACAACATCTCCGACCTGATCCACATGTATCTTGTAAAAGAGGGTTTCGATGTTCGCATCGCCGGAGACGGCGGCAAGGCGGTGGAGGAATTCCAGAAGCAGGCGCCGGATCTGATCCTGCTGGACATTATGCTGCCGGTGATGGACGGCTGGTCTGTCTGCGCCAAAATCCGGGAAACCAGCAAGGTTCCCATCATTATGCTTACCGCCAAGAGCGAGGTCTTTGACCGTATTCAGGGCCTTGAGATGGGCGCGGACGACTATATCGTCAAGCCCTTTGAGATGAAGGAGCTGCTGGCCCGTATCAACGCAGTGCTCCGCCGGACGGAGATCCCCAACGATACGTCCAAAAAACTGACCTTTGACAAGCTGGTCATCAACCTGGACTCCTACGAACTGATCGTGGACGACAAGAAGATCGACACGCCTCCCAAGGAGCTGGAGCTTTTGTACCATCTGGCGGCCACCCCCAACCGGGTGTATACCCGCAATCAGCTGCTGGACGAGGTCTGGGGCTTTGACTACTTCGGCGACAGCCGCACGGTGGATGTCCACATCAAGCGTCTGCGGGAAAAGGTGGAAAATGTGTCCGACCAGTGGGCGCTGAAGACCGTCTGGGGCGTCGGGTACAAGTTTGAGGTTGTCGGGGCGGCGGCAAAGCAGCCGGAGAAGGCATGAAACAGCTGAGTGAGCGATTCCGGGGCCTTTACTGGCGGCAGATGTTCGTTACCATGGGTACCGTCCTGCTGACGCTGGCTCTGCTGGGTGCGTCTTACTGCGCGCTGGGCTATAACTTTCTCCGTCAGGAACGGATCGGCGACATGGGTACCCGGGCCGCCGTGGTGGCCCGCCTCTCCGCCGGGTATCTGCGCAACGGCGGCTTCACCAGCCAGACGGAGCTGTCTACTCTCACCGGCTTTGCCGCGTCGGTGTCCGATCTGAACTTTCTGATCTGCGACACAAAGGGCCACACCCTGCTGTCTACCGACGCCAGTCTGGACGGCTTGTCCGTCACCATCCCGCAGGAGCTGATGGACGAGACAATGACAAAGGGCACCGGGTCCGACCGCTCGGACCTTGGCGGCGTCTACACGGAAAAGCGCCTCCTGGTGGGCGTCCCGGTGACGGATACGGAGGAAACGCAGGTGGGCGCGGTGTTTGCCGTGTCCGTGGTTCATTCCTCCTTGGATGAGATGTGGCAGGGGTTCATCGGCCTTTTCGTCATGACCTCCTGCGTCGTTTTAATGGTGGCGTTCATGGCATCCTCCATTACCGCCATGCGGCAGGTCCAGCCCATCCGGGAAATGGTGGCCGCCACCCGACGGTATGCCGACGGTGATTTTGATATCCGCATGAAGGACACGGATCGGTACGACGAGATTGGGGAACTGGCGTCCTCCTTTAACACGATGGCGGAGAGCTTGCAGCAGACGGAGCGCAAACGCCGGGAATTTATCGCCAACATTTCCCACGAGCTCAAAACCCCCATGACCACCATCGCCGGATATACCGACGGGATTCTGGACGGCACCATTCCCCATGAGAGTGAAAAGCAGTATTTGCAGATTATTGCCGGAGAAAGCCGCCGCTTGAGCCGTCTGGTGCGGCGGATGCTGGACGTCAGCCAGCTTCAGGCCATGGACCCGCTGAAAAATGGGTGTCACTTCGATCTGTGCGAGAGTATGCGCCGGGTGCTGATCTCCATGGAAAAGAAGATCACCGACCGGGGCCTTGACGTGGACGCCGACATCCCCGAAGAGCCGATTCTTGTGCTGGGGGACAACGACATGATTACCCAGGTGATTTACAACCTGCTGGAAAACGCAGCCAAATTCGCAACTCCCGGCTCCGTGCTGTATCTGGGCGTTGTCCGGCGGGACGGAAAGGCCCGGGTCACCGTCCGCAACGAGGGAGACACCATTCCCGCCGCGGAGCTGCCGCTTCTGTTCGAGCGGTTCCACAAGAGCGACAAGTCCCGCAGCGAGGACAAGACCGGCGTGGGACTGGGGCTCTATATCGTGAAGACTATTTTGGAACAGCACCGGGAAAAAATCGATGTGACCAGCGAGGACGGCGTCACCACGTTTTCGTTCTCCCTGATCGCGGAATAACGAGGCATCGCAGATGAACGATCAGTTTTTTGACTCCAGAACCCCCGGCGGGGAACCGTCTCAGCCCTCCCCTGCGGAATCCGCACCTCCGACGCCGGTTGACCCGTCCGCTCCCGAAGAGCGCGGCGAAGCCGCGCCCTCCGCTTTACCGGAGGGCGGCGCTCCGTCGGAAATGCCTGTCCCCGGAAAAGCGGAAGCTGACGCGGCGGAGGCTCCCGTGTCTGAGCCCCAGGAGGTGGTGGAATACTATCCGCCTCTGCCCGTACCGCAGGAGGTGGTGGAGATCTATGTACAGCCCCGGCGGATGCCGGGCCGGACGGCACTCGGCGACCTGTCGGGCAAAACGGCTTCGGCCCCTCCCCAGAGCAATCCGGCGGCGGCAAATGGAAAGAAGGCGCATAGCCGGAAGGGCCTTTGTATCTTCCTCGTCTGCCTCGCCGCTGTGTCGGCGCTGTCTGTGGGCGCACTTTTCCTGAGCGGCGGGTTTTCCCGTGCCGTCCCGCCCGATGTGGACGCCGAAACCCAGCAGAACGAGGACTGGGACAAAGAGGAGGTCTCCATCGCCCCCTACCCCTTCGGACAGGGCGCGGTGATGGACCTGTCCCCAACCCACGGCGAAGCGCTGACCGTTCAGGAGATCTACCGGCTAGTGAACCCCGCAGTGGTGACCGTGATGGCTCAGCTCGATTACGGCGCGTCGGTGGGCACCGGCGTGATTTTCCGGGAGGACGGGTATGTCCTCACCAACTACCACGTGGTGGCGGGCGGCACCGACTGCAGCGTCACCCTGGCCTCCGGCAAGACCTACGAGGCAAAGTACGTGGGCGGTGACAGCGGGAACGATGTGGCGGTTTTAAAGCTGGACGCCACCGGCCTGCCCACGGCGGAGATCGGTGATTCCGACGCCTTGTCTGTGGGCGACACGGTATATGCCATCGGCAACCCTCTGGGTGTGGAGCTGCGGGGAACGCTGACAGACGGCATCGTCTCCGCCATTAATCGGGATGTGGAGGTTCAGGGGCGCAACATGACCCTCATTCAGACCAACGCCGCGCTGAACGAGGGCAATTCCGGCGGCCCCCTCATCAATGTATACGGTCAGGTGGTGGGCATCAATACCATTAAAATGATGTCCTTCTCCTCCAATGTAGAGGGTCTGGGCTTTGCGCTTCCCGTGCGGTCAGTTCAAAAAATGGTGAACGACATTCTGGACTGCGGCGAGGTCCTTCCGGAGCCCCGTCTGGGCATCACAGTCCTCGATATGCCGAAAATTCTTCCGGACGGTACGCAGGGTGTGGAGGTGCAGGATGTCAGCCCCGATTCCGCCGCCGACAAGGCCGGCGTGAAGGCCGGGGATGTGATCGTCTCCGCCGGCGGGCAGAGCGTCACCGAACGGCATATGCTTTTGAGCGTCCGCCGGCAGTTTCACATCGGCGATGATTTGCCCTTGACTGTCTGGCGGAACGGGGAATACCTGAAGGTGGTCCTCCATCTGGACGAGGCATTTGTGGAAGAGCCTGTGGGATAAGAAAGTTGAAAACCGGGAAGCGAAAATTTCGCTTCCCGGTTTATTCGTTTTGTTTCCTTAAATCGTCTCCCGGCGGTTCTTCTTTTTCCCTCTGGGGCCACAGCATTAAAATGCCGGAGGCCAGCAGATAAACGCCGAAGGGTTTGCGCAGAATTTTTACATCCACCGCCGTGGCAATCCAGGCGCCGATCAGGGCACAGATTACCGCCCATGGCACGGCGCATTTGAGAGTGGGCCTGTCCAAAAAGCCATTTTTCCAGTGAAACACCAGCGCCGCTGCGGCGGTGGGCAGAAAGAACAGCAGGTTGATGCCCTGCGCCGTCCGCTGATCCACACCGAGAAACAGCGTCATCACCAGCAGCAGCAGCGTTCCGCCGCCCACGCCCCAAGCCGAGAGAATGCTGGTGCCGAAGCCGCAGAGGAACGGCAGCAGCCTGTTCATAATAGATATTTCACCCCTCCGTAAAAGAGTAACCCGGCGAAAATCCATTTCAGCCATCTGGCGGGCATCTTACCATACAGCTTTCCGCCCACGAGCCCTCCGGCCAGTCCCCCAAGCAGGTAAGGCAGGGCGGTTTTGATCGGCAGCTCCGCCCGCCAGAAATACACCGCCGCCGATACCGCGCAGATGGGAAAGATCACGCCCACGCAGGTGGCGTACAGCTTTTGCCGCTTCAGGGAGGAACGGCTCATAACCGGAATGAACACCATTCCCCCGCCGCCGCCGAACAGCCCGTTTGCCAGTCCCGCTCCGGCGCCTGCGATTCGCCCCCGCCACTTTTCGTCCATTTTTCGGTTTCCTCCGTCCTTATATGTATTCCCGGAGGCGACGCCTCCGGGAATTTTGCGGCTCGAACCGCAATGGCTTTGATCCACGCTTGGCGGACTTCGTTTTACTTCACCTTGAAGCTCTCGCAGTCCACGCATTTGGGCTCGGTGGGATTGGACTCATGGGTGCCCACGGAGATGGAGTTCAGGCCGCAGTACTGCTTGTCCTGGCAATGATAGGCGCAGTTGTTGACCGTGCACTTAATACTGGCATTGGGGGTGCATTCACAGCCGCTGTTGGTGCAATCATTCGTCATAAAAAGGCCTCCTGATGAAAAGAAATTTCAAGGACTGCCGGTTTTATCGCGGTTACCGATAAAACCGGCGATCCTCTGGCTTTCGCCGCAAATAGTCTGTGCGCTGACGGACCTTTTATGCGAAAAAACGAAAAATCGCAGCGCAGACGAGCAGAGGAAAACGCCAACGGGCGTTTTCCTCTGTCTAAATACCGGCATCAGCCGACGCTCTTTTCGCTTTTAATTTCGCCCGGAGCGGAAAGCACCCCTTCCGCCGCGCTGTTGACCAGACGATCCGCCAGCTGAACCAAATCCTCTCTGGGGATGACCATATCCTGATCGAACCACGTTTTGATGAGGCCGATCAGTCCATATCCGATGAAGCTGATTAAAAAATCCATCTGGGATGAGGTGACCCCATGAAACTTCGCCTGTACAAGACTGACGCCGTTGCGGTGGATCAGGTCCTGTAATCGGTCGGTAAAATTGCTGGTCGAATTGTTGGCAAACAGCGCCTCGAATTCCGGGCGATGCTCCACAATATAGTCCAGAATCGGCTTAAACACCGGACGCAGGGAACCGCCCGCCTCAAATTCCGCCATATGCTCGTCAATCAGAACCTGAGCTTCCGCCAGCATGTCCGTCTCCACACTCTGAAGCAGCGAGGTGGTATCCGGATAATGAAGATAAAAAGTTCCGCGGTTCATGTCGGCCCTCTCCGTCACGTCCCGCACCGAGATTGCGGAAAACTTTTTTTCCCGCATCAGCTCCAGTAGCCCCTTCTTCAGCAGTTTTTGAGAGCGCCGTGATCGCCGGTCCTCCCCTTTTTCCGTCATGTTCATGCCCCTTTCACGTAAAGACGGAACCGCGGCTGATTTTCACCGCGGGTGTCCGTACAAGCCTAAGCCGCCGAAGCCGAGCTGCGGCAGCGGCCTGAAGTTCAGGAAGCCTTCGCGCAAAGTGCGCCGCAGTACGTACACTGGCCGCTTGCGGTTATTATATTCCAGCCCCGTTCAAAAATCAACAAAAATTTTTTATTGAAAAATTGTTGATTAAATTGCAGGAACGCTATTGCTTTTTTACTTAGGCCGTACTATAATCCTCTCTGACATAAAAATTGACATAAATCCGTTATTGGACAAACGTCTATAATTTGAGAGGAGCATTTTCATGGTTCACAAACCCCGTTTCCGTGCCTCCCGGCATACCCGCGCGTTTGCGCTGCTATTGGCGGCAACGCTGCCGGTGACTCTTGTCCCCGTCGGGGCGGCGGAAGAGATTGGCGACGGCGTGACCCCTACATATGACGAGGCGTATTATGCAACGCTCGACTACTATGGCAACCTGACGGAGGGCAGCGTGGTCAAGAGCTATGCGCTCAACGGCGCCACAGCCCTGACGGATTACGGTACCTATGACGAAGTGGTGAATCTGACCGACGGCACCGTTCCCTCTACGAAAGACGGCATCACCACCTTTGATTTCAGCAAAGAGGACGCGCCGTCCCACTTTTATTTTGAAGGGAAGACCGCGGCCCCCTTTACCGCTCTGCCCTGGACCATCACCATGTCCTATACCCTGAACGGCGTCCCCACGAAGGCGGAGGACCTGGCGGGGAAGACGGGTACGGTGGACATCAACCTGAATATCCTTCCCAATAAAAACGCCAGCGACTACGCGAAAAACAACTATACGCTGGAGGCCATGGCCCTGTTTAATCAGGACGACATTCTCTCCTTGAAGGCGGAGGGCGCGCAGGTCCAGCTGGTAGGCAACCTGCGGACGGTGCTGTTTCTGGCTCTGCCGGGAGAGGAGCGGCACTTTACCATCGAGGTGGGCTCCGACGATTTCACCTTTGACGGCATGACGTTTTTGATGGTCCCGGCCACTTTGGCCCAGCTGGACCAGATCGCAGAGTTGAGCGACCGCAAGGACGAGCTGGAAGACGACTATGAAAAGCTGAACGACAGTCTCGACACCACGCTGAACGCGCTGAACAATATGACCGGTAGCCTCAACGCCAGCGCCAAAGGCCTCGACGAGCTGAACGAAGCCCGGGGTACCATCTCCGCCGGAAAGGGGACCATCTACGACGGGATTGACACCTCCAAGCTGGACATGGAGAGCATCGCGGCCCTGCTGGACCCGGTGGCGGAGCAGGTACAGGCCGCCAGCGAAACGCTGAAGGAGTCCAAGGACATTCTGCAAACCATGAACGACGTGACCGTCTCCTTGCGGACGGAGCTTTCCCAGACGCAAAACGCATTGGAGAATCTGGAGGACGACAGCAAGGACCTCAAGGACCTGGCCACCGATATGGAAAATCTCAAGGACAGCCTGAGGAGCCTGCGCAAAGCGCTGAACGATGCAAGTGGGGTTTCCACGGGCAGTTCAAGCAGCAATACACTGCAACAAATTACCGATTTAGGAAATCTTTACACCGGAGTAAAAAATAATACTATTACCGAAGACGCTTTTATTACTCAAATGTTTGTTCTGGGGGGATATACTGCGGAACAGGCGGGGCAAATGCTTACAGCTTGCAAAGCAGGAGAGGCTGTAGCTACCCTTTATTCAAAATATCAGGGGCTTCAACAACTGTATGCGGGGATTCAGGGAGGTGCGGTCAGTTTTCGGGATTTCTGTAAATTCTGTGTCCCCACCGCCACAGATGACCAGCTGGACACGATGGACCAAGCCTGGGCAATTATAGGGAGTGTAAACCATGTCACTACCTCTGCCAACTCTACCCTTACCGACATCACCAAGCCCACCGCCACAGTGGTGGACGGACTGGCCTCCATCTGCGACGAGATGGACGCGCTGTACAGCTTCATTGATGACGCCAAGGACCTGACCCACATCGGGCAGTCCGCCACCCAGAAGGCTGACGTAATCCTCAGCGATATGGACGGACTGCAAAATCTTCTGAGCGCCTATGAGCCCAAGGCGCAGGAAAGTCTTAAAACACTGGAGGATCTGAGCGTCACGGCCGCCGGTTCCATCCGCAACGCGGAAAAGCTGATTACCGATACGGAAAACCTGGCCCGGACCTCCGGCGCGCAGCTGGACGCCGGGACCAAGCAGACGCTGGAGGGCCTGGCCTCCGCCCTGCGCCGGAC
>JAEWYA010000181.1 GCA_023395775.1 Bacillota bacterium | reverse complement strand
GCGCGGGGGCCCGCCTTTCTTATTTGATTTTCAGACGGCTTACTTGTGGTCTACGGAGGACATATAGCGGATCAAATCCACCATCTTGTTGGAATAGCCGCACTCGTTGTCGTACCAGGAAACAACCTTTACGAAGCTGTCGGTCAGAGCGATGCCGGCCTCGGCGTCGAAGATGGAGGTGCGGGGGTCGCCCAAAAAGTCGGAGGAAACCACGGGGTCCTCGGTGTAGCCCAAAACGCCCTTCAACTCTCCCTCGGAGGCGGCCTTCATGGCCTTGCAGATATCCTCATAGGAGGCGGGCTTTTCCAGATTGACGGTCAGGTCCACCACGGAGACGTCCAGAGTGGGAACACGCATGGACATGCCGGTCAGCTTGCCGTTCAACTCGGGAATGACCTTGCCCACGGCCTTGGCGGCGCCGGTGGAGGAGGGGATGATGTTGCCGCAGGCGGCGCGGCCGCCGCGCCAATCCTTCAAAGAAGCGCCGTCCAGAATCTTCTGGGTGGGGGTGACGGAGTGGACGGTGGTCATCAGGCCTTCCTTGATGCCGAAATTCTCATGCAGAACCTTGGCGATGGGGGCCAGGCAGTTGGTAGTGCAGGAGGCGTTGGACACAAATTTCATGTCGGAGGTGTACTTCTTGTTGTTGACGCCCATGACGAACATCGGGGTGTCGTCCTTGGAGGGAGCGCCCATGACTACGTGCTTCGCGCCGGCGTCAATGTGGCCCTGGCACTTTTCCTTGGTCAGGTGCTGGCCGGTGCACTCGCAGATATACTCCGCGCCCACCTTGCCCCAAGGGATGTTGCCGACTTCCTTCTCAGCGAAGACGGTGATCTTCTGGCCGTTGACGATCAGGGCGCCGTCCTCATAGGCAATGGTGCCCTGGAACTGGCCGTGAGTGGTGTCATAGCGCAGCATATAGGCCATATAGTCGGGAGTCATGAACGGATCGTTCAAGGCGACGACCTCCACGTCGTCACGGGTCAAGGCGGCGCGAAAAACCAGACGGCCGATGCGGCCAAAGCCATTAATACCGATTTGAGTCTTCATGAGATAAAGTCCCCTTTCAAAGTACGGCCCAGCTTGCGGCCGTTAAAAACGATTGCGCAAACGTTTTGGTTAATCGTTTGCATAAGCATATTATCACAACTTGATTTTCTTTGCAAGTGTTAAAAACTATAAGAATTCCCCGTATTCCTTGTATAAAACCGATAATTCCTGGAAAAGCTGCACAGTTTTTAATCGAAAAAACGGGACAGGGGGTTGACGTTGCGCCGGAAGAAGCATATACTAAAACTAAATTAAAGGATTACGTAATATCAAGCCGGTTTACGCAAAGTGCGGAAACGGCGCGAAGCGCGGCTGTGCTCGTTTTTGCGCGGAGCACCTGTGCTTTTTCGTTTGCCGCCCGAGAGGTATCTGGGAAAGAAAGAAAAGTTAGAAAGGAACGGTCCTCCACTATGAAAGTGACCATCAGCGATGTGGCGAAGATGGCCGGTGTGTCCACGGCCACCGTTTCACACACCATCAACAACACGCGATACGTCTCGGAAGAGACGCGGGAAAAAGTCTATGCCGCCATTTCCCAGCTGGGTTATACGCCGGATGCTTCAGCCCGCAGTTTTCGCACCGGAAAGAAAAAGACCATCGGCTTTATTGTACCGGATATCTCCAACAAATTTTTTGCCACCATGATCGAGTCGGTGGAGAATTATCTGGCCGCCGCCGGCTATCACCTCATCATCGCCAACACCAAGGAGGACATGGAGCGGGAGGAGAAGAATGTCCGCCTCCTGACCGCGGGACTGGTGGACGGCCTTCTGATCGCCAGTACCATGGACAGCTTTGAGCAGCTGAGCAGTTTGCTTCCCGCCGGATTTCCGGTGGTGCTGGTGGACCGGGTCTTCAGCGAGAAAAAATTTTCCTCCGTGTGTGTGTCCAATTTCCAGCCCATCTACCGCAGTGTCTGCCGTTTGGTGGGCAAGGGAGACCGGCGCATCGGCATTATCGGGGGCCTTCCCCGTCTGTCCACCACCAAGGAGCGCATTTCCGCCTATCAACAGGCCATCTCGGACTGCGGCCTGGCCCCGGAGGAGACCTTCATCCGGTACGGGGACTCCATGGAAAACAGCGCGCGCACGTGCCTTGACGAGCTGATGGAGCAAAATTGCGACGCGGTGATCGTCACCAACGGTCTGATGGCCTCGGAGTCCATTATCTACCTGCACCGCAAGGGCGTGCAGCTGGCCCGGGACATCGACCTTGTCAGCTTTGTGGATTACGAGTCTGACTTTTACCAGCTCTACGCCAGTCAGATTGACTCCATTGTCCAGCCGGTGAATGAGCTGGGCGCCGCCGCGGGCGAGGAGATTTTGAAACGGGTGGAAGACCCGGATGCGCCGATTTTTGAAAAGGTGCTCACCTCGTCCTACCGACCCTATGATGTGCCAAAGTCCTGGAATCATTCAGACCGCTGAAAATATGGAAAAAGCGCGCTGTCGGGTTTTCCGACGGCGCGCTTTGTATGCTGAAAAGCTGCTTGAAATGTCCGGACGTTACAGGGCGGCCTTGATATTTGCCGCGATCTGATCGGCGGTGAGGCCGTATTCCCGCAGGACGTCCTCAGCCTTGCCGGACTGACCGAACTGGTCGTTGACGCCAAGCTTTTGGAATTTGCAGGAGACCTTCCCCATGAGGACGTCGGCCACTGCGTCGCCAAGGCCCCCAATCACGCTGTGTTCCTCCACGGTCACCACCGCGCCGCACTGCTTCGCGTATTTCGTAACGCACTGCGCGTCGATGGGCTTGATGGTGTGGACATTGATGATGCTGGCGTGGATGCCGTCGGACTCCAAGAGCTTTGCGGCCTCCAGGCACTCGCTGACCATCAGCCCACAGGTAAACACCGCCACGTCGGAGCCCTCCCGCATGACGTTTGCCTTGCCGATTTCAAAGGGATAGTCCTCCTCAAACACCGGAGAGGCCAGACGCGCCAGCCGCAGATAGGCGGGGCCGTCGTATTCCGCCAGAGCAAAGACGGCCTTTTTCGCCTCGTTGGCGTCGGCGGGGACAATGACGGTCATCCCGGGGATGACCCGCATGAGAGCAAGATCCTCAATGGCCTGGTGGCTGCCGCCGTCCTCGCCCACGGAGAGGCCAGCGTGGGTCATGCACAGCTTTACGTTGAATTTCGGATAGGCGATGGAGTTGCGCACCTGTTCATAGGCACGGCCCGCGCCGAACATGGCAAAGGTGGAGCAATAGGGGATCAGACCCATAGTGGACATACCGGCGGCCACGTCCACCATGTTGGCCTCCGCGATGCCCATATTGAAGTGGCGGTCGGGATAGACCTTCTTGAATTTTCCAGTCTGGGTGGCGTTAGCCAGGTCTGCGTCCAGAACGACTACCTTGTCGTTTTTCGCTCCCAGCTCGATCAGCGCCTCGCCGTAAGCGGCGCGGGTTGCGATTTTCTCTGCCATCTTACTTTCCCTCCAGTTCCGCAAGGGCCTGTGCCCGCTGCTCCTCATTGGGGGCCTTACCGTGCCATCCCACCTGATTTTCCATAAAGGATGCGCCCTTGCCCTTGACCGTGTGGCCCAGAATGCACCGGGGCATGCCGGAGACGATGGGGCGGTTCATGGCTTCCACCACGGCGGCGGCATCGTTGCCGTCAGGCAGCTCAATCAGGTCGAAGCCAAAGGCCCGGAGCTTTGCAGGCAGGTCTCCCAGGCTCATGACCTCGTCGTTGGAGCCGTCGATCTGAAGGCCGTTGTTGTCAAAGAGAACGGTGAGGTTGTCCAGCTTGTAGTGGGCGGCGGACATGAACGCCTCCCAGATCTGGCCCTCCTGCGCCTCGCCGTCGCCGCACATGGCGAACACTTTTGTGTCCTTGCCCATATGCTTGGCGGCCAGCGCCATGCCCACAGCGATGGAGACGCCCTGACCTAAGGAGCCAGTGGAGGCATCCACGCCGGGGACTTTTTTCGCGTCGGGGTGACCCTGAAGAATGCTGTGAAGCTGGCGGAAGTTTTTGAATTCATCTCTGGAGAAGAAGCCCAGCTCCGCCAACACGCCGTAGTAGCAGGGGGCAGCGTGGCCCTTGCTCAGGACGAAGCGGTCGCGGTTGGGGTCCTTGGGATTCCTGGGGTCCACCCGCATCTGCGTGCAGAACGCGGCGCTCATCATCTCCACTGCGGAGAGTGAGCCGCCGGGGTGTCCGCTGCCGGCGTTGGCGGTCATGTTGATGATGTCCCGCCGGACCGCCGCACAGAATTTTTCCAATTCTTGCGTTGTCATATCGTTCCTCCATATTCCCGTGAATTTGGGGTATATTCCTGAGTTCTTACGGTATCACAAGTGGCGGGACGTGTCAAGAAAGAACCGCCGCGCGGAATCCCGTCGTTTTCCAGTGCCCGGAGTGTGTCCCGGGACAAAAAAATCCCTGCGGTGAAAAAACGCCGTCCCCTGTACGGGAGACTTGCGCGGCGGCGTAAACCCCGCTATAATAGAAAAGATATCATGGAAACGGGGGAGCACGTTATGCCAACAAGACTCGAGCACGACACCATGGGCGAGATATTTGTCCCGGCGGAGCATTTTTGGGGGGCGCAGACGCAGAGGAGCTTTGAAAACTTTAAAATCGGCACGGAGAAGATGCCCAAGGAGATCATAGCGGCTTTTGCCTGCCTGAAGGAGGCTTGCGCCAAGGCCAATGCGGACTGCGGTAAGCTGACGGCGGAGCAGGCCGACGCCGTTTCCGCCGTCTGTGGGGAAATCCGGGCGGGGAAATGGGACGGGGAGTTTCCGCTGGCGGTCTGGCAGACCGGCTCCGGCACCCAGACGAACATGAACGTCAACGAGGTGATCGCCCATCTGGCGGCGGAAAAGGGCGTCCAGCTCCACCCCAACGACCACGTGAACGCCTCCCAGTCCAGCAACGATACCTTTCCCTCCGCGCTGCATATCGCGGCGGTGCTGGCGGTGGAGAGCGGCGTTTTGCCCGCGGCAAAGCGGCTGGGCGGGACACTGGCGCGGCTGGAGAGGGAGAATAGAGACATTATCAAGATCGGCCGCACCCATTTGCAGGACGCCACGCCTCTGCGCTTTTCCCAGGAAATATCCGGCTGGCGGGAGTTGGTGGACGCGCCCTGCCGGATGCTGGAGTCAGCCTTGGAAGAGCTTCGGCGTCTGGCCATCGGCGGCACCGCCGTGGGCACCGGCCTGAACGCGCCCAAGGAGTTCGACGTGCAGGTCTGCGGGTATCTCACGGAGCTGACGGGGACGGAATTCATCCCGGATGAAAATAAATTCCACGCTCTGACCAGTCAGGATGCGCTGGCGTTTGCCCACGGGGCGCTGAAGGCGCTGGCGGCGAATCTGATGAAGATCGCCAACGATGTGCGCTGGTATGCCGCCGGTCCCCGCTGCGGGCTGGGTGAAGTCCACATTCCGGAGAATGAACCGGGCAGCTCCATCATGCCCGGAAAGGTGAATCCCACCCAGTGCGAGGCGGTGACGATGGTTGCTGTGCAGGTGATGGGCAACGACGCGGCCATCGGATTTGCCGCGTCTCAGGGAAATTTCCAGCTAAACGTATTCCTTCCGGTGTGCGCGCAGAATTTTTTGCAGTCCGCCCGGCTGCTGGCGGATGCGATGGACTCGTTCCGCGTCCACTGTATGGAGGGACTGATCGCCGACCGGGAACGGATGTCGTACAACCTCCACAATTCGCTGATGCTGGTGACCTGTCTGACGCCGAAAATCGGCTATGAAAAGGCGGCAGAGTGCGCCAAAAAGGCCCTTCACGACGGTACGACGCTGAAAGAGGCGGTGCTGGCGCTGGGACTTTTGACCGCCGAGGAATTTGACGCGGCGGTGCGGCCGGAGAAGATGGTCTGAGACGTTCTTTGCTGGCCAGGGCGTGTTTGCCACGCCGGGATGCGGAACAAAGGGGGCGCGAAGGGGCGCTCTCAATTGAAAACCAGAATTATGAGTAGGAGGACCGTCCGCGCACAGCGCGGATGGTCCTCCTTTTTTAAATTCCTGAAAGGTCGAAGCTGGGCGTATATTCCTCCTTTGCGGAGGTGCGTTCCTGCGTATAGCCGTCGGTGATGCCGCAGTTTTCCATATACTGCACGGCGGCGGCATATTCCGCCCCGGTCACATGGCGGCGGAGATTCCCCGCCGCCCCCGGCTGGGGCGTATACTGCGCCATGAGGGAAAGCAGCACGTCGCCGGGGCGGAAGGCCGCCGATACCCAGTCGAGAACCCGGCGGGTGTTTTCCAGCTCCCCCGGAAGCAGCAGGTGCCGAATCAGCACGCCGGATTTCAGCCGCCTGTTTTCCATTTGATACGGCCCCGTCTGGCGGAACATCTCCAAAATTGCCGCGCTGGCCCAGTGGAAATAGTCCTCCGCGCCGGAGTACTTTTTCGCCGGGCAGGGGAGGGCGTACTTCAGGTCCGGCAGGTAGATCTGCACCTTACCTTCCAAAAGCTGCAGGGTTTCCGGCTTTTCATACCCTCCGGAGTTCCAGACCACCGGCACCGGCAAAGGCCGGTCCAGGGACTCCGCGATGGCGGGGGTAAAGTGGGTGGGAGTCACAAGATCGATGCAGGCTGCGCCCTGGGCGATCAGCTCGTCATAGATTTCCCGCAGACGCTGAACGCCGACGGACCTGCCGAAGCCCTGACGGGAGATGGTCCCGTTCTGGCAGAAGCAGCAGCGGAGATTGCAGCCGGAAAAAAAGACGCATCCAGCGCCCCGGTCTCCCACGAGGCAGGGCTCCTCCCACTGGTGGAGCATGGCCTTCGCCGCCACGGGCGTGAGAGGCATGGCGCACACCCCGCCAGGGACGGTTTCCGTCCGCTCCGCGCCGCACTCCCGGGGGCAGAGGGTGCAGATCATGGCTGCCCCGCCTTGAAGTCAGGGCCGAGATTTCCCTCCCGCCAGTGCCTGCGGCAAAGGCCGATATACTGGTCGTTGGCGCCCAGCACCACCTGAGCGCCCTCCTTCAGCACGCGGCCGCTTTTATCGAACCGGGCGTTGAAGGTGGCTTTTTTGCCGCACCAGCAGATGGTCTTGACCTCTTCGATCTTGTCCGCCATCACCAAAAGCTCCTCGCTGCCGGGAAACAGGTCGCCCTTGAAATCCGCCCGCAGTCCGTAGCAGATGACGGGAATCCCGCAGTCATCCACCAGAGAGACCAGATAGTCCACTTCCTCTTTGGTCAAAAACTGGGCCTCGTCTACGATGATGCAGGCGTTTTGCTGCAATTCCATGGGGTTGATCTTTCGCATCTCGTCGAAGTAGATGCAGGGGTATTTCAGCCCGATACGGGAGGAAACCATGTGGTCGCCGTCCCGGGAGTCCAGCCGGGGCTTCACCAGAAGGGTTTGCTGCCCCCGCTCCTCGTAGTTAAAGCGAGTCATCAGCGCGTTTGCCGTCTTGCTGGAGCCCATAGCCCCGTATTTGAAGTAAAGCTGTGCCATTGAATCGTTTTCTCCCTTATGTCTCTTCGTTGTTGTTCTCCGGATGGTTTTCTCCATCTTCTACGGCGGCCGCGGCAATCTGTTCGTCGTAAGAGAGGGCGGCCGCAGAATAAGCTCCAAAGCCCAGCGGTGGATCCAGTAGGAGAGTGTCCAACACCATTTTATGGCACTTTTGGCAGTGCCAGGTGGTTACATATCCCTTCAACAACCCGGACTCATCTTCCTCATATACATGGATGCGTACAGCATTGCTGAAGATGCCGCCGTCCAGAAATCCTGGCTTCTTTTTCGACCAGTAAATGCCCTGTTCGCCCGACAGGTATCCCTTTACCATATCTCCGCCGCACAAGGGGCACTTCTCCGGCGGACCCTCCGGTTCCTCGGGTTTCTCCCCCCGGAATCGGGAAAAAAAGGTCTGAAGGGGAGAGGCTTTCTCTCCCGGCTGTTCCGCTTCTCCGGATTCCGGGGACTGAGCCTGACGGACGGTTTTAAAATAAGCGCGAAATTCGTCGGAGGCTGAGGGCGTTTTCTTCTCCTCCGGCTCCTGCGATTCTTTCTCTTTGGACTTCTGGTATTTCTCCCACTCGCCCTCGTCGTCCTGATTCCAAAACCCCATTTCGCTCCTCCTTTACGGCGTCACAGCAGCAGCTGCATGAAAATGGTTCCAGGCAGGGGGCTGTCGTTATACCGGGGAATTTCATAGAAGCCCAGCTTCCGGTACATGTGGATGGCGGCGGTCAGCATGGGGAGGGTGTCCAGATTCATAGAGCGGTACCCGATTTCCCGCGCGTCGGAGAGCAGCCGATTCACCAGCGCTGCGCCCACCCCCTTTTTCCGAAACTGGGGGCGGACATACAGCCGCTTCATCTCGCAGGTCTTGTTGTCCAGCTTGCGCAGAGCCACGCAGCCCGCCGGTTTTCCATCCACCCGCGCAAGATACAGCCGCCCGTCGGGCTTGCCGTATTTCTGGCGCAGGTTGGCAAGCTCCGCATCGCAGTGCTGCACCTGAAGATAGGACGCGAAGGGCGGCACCGCCTGAATCAGCGTGTCCACGTATTCTTGAATCATGGAGCGCATGACCTCCGGCTGTTCATAAGCTAATTCCAAAGTCAATAGCATAATCGCAATACCTCGCTTTCCGCCGGGATTCCAAGACCCGGCCCGCCGGACTTACAACTCCAGCTCCATATAGATTGTCTCCGGCAGAGGGCTGTTGTTATAACTGGCAATCTCCACAAATCCCCGCCGTCTGTACATAGCGATGGCCGTGGTCAGAAACGGCAGGGTGTCCAGCAGCAGCTTCTTGTAGCCAATCTCCCGCGCGTCCGTCAAAATCCGGTCCATCAGCGCCGTGGAGATCCCCTGAGCGCGATACCGAGGCCGGACATACATCCGCTTCAGCTCACAGCGCGCTTCGTCCAGCCTCCGCAGCGCGACACACCCCGCCGCGGCTCCGTCCACCTGCGCAAGATACAGCCGCCCGCCGGGCAGGCCGTATTTGCCGCGCAGATCGTCCAGCTCCGCGTCGTAGTGCTGGATTTTCAAATATCCCGCGAAGGATGGACTCTCCCGCACCAGCATATCCGTGTACTCCTGAAACAGCGTGCAGATCTCTTTCGGATCGTCATATGCAAGCTCCAGCGTCAAGCCCATGGCGAAGCGCCTCCCTCAAGATTTTTCTCCATGCCTTTTTCTCCCAGTATGGTCTTTGCCTCGCTCAGAAGCCGGGCGAAGGCCGATGGGATGGCCCGCTTTTCAAGCTCCGGCCCGTCCGCCCAGAAAAAGTCCCCCGGCCCGTCGCCGGAAACCTCCAGCACATACCCGGTCATACGCCACTCCACATGGCTGAAGATGTGCTTTGCCGTCAGGCGCTGGTTCCACGCGCCGGGAGTCAGTCCCCAGAGGATGGTCTGCGCTCCGGCGGCGGTTTCATCCAGAGTGCCGTCCGCGTTGGGAAATTCCCAAAGACCGGCCAGTAATCCGTCCCGGGGCCGCTTCCGCAGAGCAATTTTCCCGTTCCTTGAGAAAAGAAATACCGTTTTTTCCTCAACCCGCCGCGCTTTTTTGGGCGATTTTACCGGCAGGCTCTCCGCCGTGCCCAGTCTCCGGCCAAGGCAGCTGTCCGCCAGTGGACAGGCCCCGCATTTCGGCGGGCCGCCCGGTACGCAGACCACGGCGCCCAGCTCCATGAACGCCTGGTTAAAAATACGGATGTCCTCCGACTCGGTGGGCACAATCGACCCAATCCGCTCCCGGACGGCCTTTTTCGTCTTGGGGTCTGCGATATCGTCGCGGCAGTCCGTCAGCCGGGTAAACACCCGGAGCACGTTGCCGTCCACCGCCGGCTCCCGCTT
>JAEWYA010000071.1 GCA_023395775.1 Bacillota bacterium | reverse complement strand
CGCCGGGGCTATGGCGGCGCAGAAAAATCTGGGCCGTCCCGTATTCACCTTTGGCCTGGAGCACGCCGCCCACTGCACCGCGGAAAATCTCCGGGAAGAGGACGGGAAGCAGGTCTTCGATGTGACGGTGTACAGCAAGCCCTATGCCCATGTGACGCTGCCCATCCACGGCAGGCACAATGTCCTCAACGCTCTGGCGGCGGCTTCATCGGCCTATGTTCTGGGGCTCCCCGGCTCCGCCGTGGAGCAGGGTCTGGCCGCATTCACCGGTGCGGGACGGCGGTTTGAGCGAAAAGGGACCTTCCGCGGCGCGGATGTCTACGACGATTACGCCCACCACCCTGACGAGCTGCACGCCCTGTTGACCATGGCCAAGGAGCTTCCGTACAAACGCGTGGTACTGGCGTTTCAGCCCCACACCTATTCCCGTACCGCCAAGCTGTTCGACCGCTTCGTGGAAGAGCTGAAGCTGGCGGACGTGGCGGTTCTGGCGGAGATCTACGCCGCTCGGGAGACCAACACCATCGGCATCAGCTCCAACGACCTGTGCAAGCGGATTCCCGGCTCTGTCTATTGCTCCACGCTCGAGCAGGTAACAGACCGGCTCCGGGCCATCGCGCAGCCGGGAGACTTGATTTTGACCGTGGGCGCGGGAGATATCTACCAGGCCGGCGAGAGCCTGGTGCAGGAGTAAAGAACAGCGCTTCGCTGTTTCGGGCCCAGCTTCCAAATCAAGCATCAGAAACACTGTGCTCCCCGTGCTGCGATGCGGCGCGGGGAGCGCAACAAAGAAAGGACAGATAGAAATGACGATCACACCGCTGAGTCACAACACCCGCCCGGAGGGCGAGCTTTTACCGCAGGAGGCCGCGTGCTTCCATCTGCTGGAGACGCTGGGCATCGACTATGACCGGGTATCCAGCGAGCCCGCCGACACGATGGAAAAATGCGCGGAGGTAAGTCAGGTTCTGGGCATGCCGATCTGCAAAAATCTGTTTTTGTGCAATCGGCAGAAGACTCAGTTCTATCTGCTGGCCATGGGGCCGGACAAGCCTTTCCACACCAAGGATTTGAGCGCTCAGATTGGTTCCGCCCGGCTGTCCTTCGCCCCGGAGGAGCAGCTGTGGGAGCTGCTGCACTGCACCCCCGGCTCCGCCACGGTTCTGGGACTGATGAACGACACCGATCACGCCGTTCGCCTTCTGATGGAGAGGGATGTCTATGAGGCGGAATATTTCAGCTGCCACCCGTGCATCTGCACCAGTTCTTTAAAGATAAAGACCAGTGATATTTTAAATGTATTTTTGCCTCACACCGGCCACGATGTGACGGTAATCGATCTGTAAAAGCGGCGTTTCAATAAACATATAAGCCTGCCGATACGGCAGGCTTATACCATCTGCTCAAGGGAAAATTTTTGGATCCTGCCCAGGCCCTCCGCGCTGCGGGTGGCCACGCCGGCCACATATCCCTGAAACGTGTCCACATAGTAAAAGTATTCGCCGTATTGGAGGGGGGTCTCCCCTTCCATCATGGTGCTGACACCCGCGCCGCTGCGCTTGAAGCGGGCTTCCCGCCGGACCCAGCTTTGAAAAAACGCCTTTTCGGAGGCCACGTCCGCCAGCCGCTTCATGGCGCGCTGGGATACGGGCCTGATTTTTTCGATATCCACGCCAACCGGTTCGTTGGACAATCCCACCAGCACTGCGCCGGGCGTATGACTCAGATTGAAGTGAACGGTGGGAAAGGAGGGAAAGCCGGGCTTTCCTTGAGCGGTCAGCGCGATTTCGGGAAGGTCCTTCCAGCGGTATTTTTCCCACAGTGCCCGGCGCAATATGGCATAGGCGCACAGCGGTTCCCGCCACTTTACGGCGTCATGGACCCGGAGAATCCGCTCCCGCCGTTCCGGCGGCAGCATTTCCAGCAGCGCGTCGTTCTCCCGCTGAGACAGCGGACGATCCAACAGCGCCGCCCAGAGCTCCACACCCATGCCTCCACCTCTTTCTCTCTTTCCTAAGTCTCTATTCTAGCCGGGAAATGCGAAACTGTAAAGGCAGGAGAGAAAAGTTTTCTCAAAATTCGAAAAAAAAGAGGAAATCGGATTCAAACGGGGTATAACTAGAAAGAATGCGTTGGAGTGTGCCGGTATGACCCGGCGCGATTTTGGCAAGACTTGCGGGGAGGAGGTATGTTCCGTTGCCATTTCCGCAGAATTTTCTGGACGAACTGACGGCCCGCAGCGATATCGCGGATGTTGTGGGAAGCTATGTTCAATTGACGAGAAGGGGTTCAAACTTATTCGGACTCTGCCCGTTCCACAGCGAGAAAACCGGGTCTTTTTCCGTCTCCCCGGACAAGCAGATCTTCTATTGCTTCGGCTGCAAAAAAGGCGGCGGCGTCATTAACTTCATTATGGAGGAGGAAAACCTCTCCTTCCCGGACGCGGTGCGCTTCCTCGCAAAACGGGCCAACATGGAAGTCCCGGAGGAAGAGGGCGACCGGGAAGCGGGACGCAGGCGCCAGCGCCTGCTGGATCTGAACAGGGACGCGGCCCGGTTCTATTACCAGATGCTCCATCAGCCGGAGGGCCGGGCGGTGCGGGATTATCTGGACCGGCGGCAGATCCGAAAGCCCACGGCGGTGGCTTTCGGACTGGGCGCGTCGCTGGACCAGTGGGACACCCTGATCACCGCCATGACGCACCGGGGATATACGAAGTCGGAGCTGCTGACCGCTGGCCTGGCGGTCCAGAACAAGAACGGCGGCATCTACGATAAGTTCCGAAACCGCCTGATGTTCCCCGTCATCGACGTGCGGGGGGATGTGGTTGCTTTTGGCGGACGGGTGCTGGACCACTCGGAGCCGAAGTATATGAACTCCTCCGAAACGCCGGTATACAGCAAACGCCGTGAGCTCTATGCGCTGAATCTGGCGAAGAAGTCCAAACGGCCCAATATCATTTTGTGTGAGGGGAACATCGACGTAGTAACCCTCCATCAGGCGGGGTTCGACAACGCGGTTGCCTCCATGGGCACTGCGCTGACTCAGGAGCAGACCCGGCTTTTGAGCCGATACACCAAGGAACTGGTGCTCTGTTATGATAACGATAACGCCGGAAAGATCGCCACCGAGCGGGCCTTGCAGATTCTGAACAATTCGGAGTTTGCCGTCCGGGTCCTCCAGCTGCCCAATAAGAAGCTGGAGGACGGGACAATGGGAAAGCAGGACGCGGACGACTTCATCAAAAATTTTGGCGCCGGGGCGTTCGAGCGGCTGCTCTCGGGCAGTGAGAACGGCATTGAGTTTCGGCTGGCCCAGACGGCTGGAAAGTATGACCTGACGGACGACCAACAGCGCTTGGGCTACGCCGAGGAGGTCAGCGAGCTGCTGGCGGGATTGGAAAGTCCCGTGGAACGGGATATTTACACGGTTCGGGCGGCGGAGGCGGCAAAGTTGACGCCGGAGGCCATGAAACTGGAGGTCCAACGGGCCTTCAAGCGCCGAATGGGTAAGGAGAGACGGGCGCGGGAGCGCCGGGAACTGAACCCGGCGGCGGAGCTTCAGCCAAAGGAGCGCGCCATGCATTACACCAACGTCCGCTCCGCCATGGCAGAGGAGGGCATTTTACGCCTGCTTCTGCTGGATGACAGCCTGTTTCCGGCGGAACCGCCGCTCAGAGAGAATGACTTTTCCTCCCCTCTGCTTGGAAAGGTCTTTACGCTCTTATGGCGGCAGAAGGAGCAGCGGAGCGCTCCAAAGCTTACTTCTCTTGCAGGGGAGCTGAGCGGCGAGGAAATGAGTCACGTCACGAATCTCTGTCAGAAGCCGGAGTCTGTTTCCAACGGACGACAGGCGCTGGCGGATTACATAGCGGTTGTCCGCCGGGAGGCGGAGAAACGGGCCGGCGCGGACATGGTGGACCCGCTGCTGGCGGTCACGGAAAAATTCAAAGATCAGAAAAAAAGCAACGGAGGAAAGCAACATGGCTAAGAAGAAAGAACTGACTCGGGAGGAATTGTTGGAGCAGCAGGCCAACGCCCTGCTTGCCGCCCAAGCGGAGGCCGAGGCGGAAAAAGCGGGAAAAGCCGGAAAGAATAGTGAGAAGATCGCCGGCGAGCCTGCCCCCATCATGACCGACGAGGAGGCAAAGAAAGCCGGCATCCTCCGGCTGGATGACAAGCAGGTGGCTACACTGCCCGCCGCCGCATGGCTGGCCGGCAATGAAAAGCTGCGGGAGCTGCTGTATAAGGCTCAGAGAAAGGGCAAGCTGGACTCCGGTGAGCTGGCGGAGTCTCTGGACAACCTGAACCTGGAGGGTGACCAGATGGATCAGCTCTACGATTCCCTGGAGGCCCTGAACATTGATATCAGCACCGACGAGGATATTCTTCCGGAGCTGCCCGACGACGGTCCGGCAGCAGAGGAGATCGCCGATGTGGAGGAAGAGGAGCTGGTGGACCCCAACTCCCTGGTGAACAACTTCTCCATCGACGACCCCGTGCGCATGTACCTCAAGGAGATCGGCAAGGTGCCTCTGCTGTCCCCGGATGAGGAGGTCAACCTGGCCCAGGCCATGGC
>JAEWYA010000017.1 GCA_023395775.1 Bacillota bacterium | reverse complement strand
CCTCAAGATTCTGGTGACGGAGGAGCAGATCAAGGTTCGCATTGCGGAGATGGGCGAGGAGCTGTATCAGCAGTTTCAGGGAAAGAATCCGCTGTTTCTGGGCGTACTGAAGGGATCTTTCGTGTTTATGTCGGATTTGGTCCGAGCCTGTCAGGTAAAGAGCGACGTTGAGTTTATCGCCGTCAGCTCCTATGAAAACGCCACAGCGTCCTCCGGACGGGTGAAGATCGTCCACGACATCCAGCAGGATATCACAGGCCGCAATCTCATCGTGGTGGAGGATATTCTGGACTCCGGCAGTACGCTGGCGTTCCTCAGCGAGTATTTCAAAACCCGGGGAGCCGCCTCCATTACCATCGTGACCCTGCTGGATAAGCCCTCCCGCCGGATCAAGGCGATCACCGCGGACATGGCGGGATTCGTGGTGCCCGACGAGTTTGTCGTGGGCTATGGGCTGGATTACTGCCAGCAGTATCGAAACGTCCCCTACATTGGCGTGCTGAAGCCGGAGGTCTATTCCCGGTAAAACGGCGGACTGGCCCGCAAAGGAGTGAAGTCCCATTGAAAAATTCAAAAGCGACAAACGCGCTTACCTTCATTTTTCTGGCCGCGATCATGCTGCTGTGCGCCGTGTACCTGTGGCGCAGCAATTCCGCCCCAGAGCCGCTGGAATACTCCGAGGTGGTGCAGCTTTTTAAGCAGGAGAAGGTGGAGAGCTTTACCGTCTCCGACAACACGCTGACCCTGCACCTAAGGGAAAAGGTCCGGGGCAGTACCACCGCGGTCTACGAGCTGTATGATTTCGACCTGTTTTACGACGATCTGAACGCGCTGGTGCAGGCCCAGGCGGAAAAGGGAATCATCACCTCCTATGAATACCACGCGGACCATTCCACCAACTGGCTTGCGATTCTCCTGCCCTATGTGCTGATGGCGATGATTCTGGGCGGCATATGGTACTTTTTGACCGCCCGGGCCGGGGCGGGCGGCGGAGGCGACCGCATGAGCCGCTTCAGCGAGGCCCGGACCCACACTCTTTCCGAGAAGGATAAATCCATCACCTTTGCGGATGTGGCGGGAGCCGACGAGGAAAAGGAAGAGCTGCGGGAGATTGTTGAGTTTTTGAAGGACCCTCAGAAGTATACGGATTTGGGGGCCCGAATCCCTAAGGGCGTCCTGCTGGTAGGCCCTCCTGGTACCGGCAAGACTCTGCTTGCCAAGGCCGTGGCGGGGGAGGCCAAAGTCGGCTTTTTGTCCATCTCCGGCTCCGACTTCGTGGAGCTGTATGTGGGCGTGGGCGCGTCGCGCGTCCGGGACCTCTTTAAGGAGGCGGTAAAGACCACCCCCTGCATCGTATTCATCGACGAAATTGACGCCGTGGGCCGTCAGAGAGGCACGGGCCTTGGCGGCGGACACGACGAGCGGGAGCAGACGCTGAACCAGCTTCTGGTGGAGATGGACGGATTTTCTGCCAATGAGGGCGTGGTGGTTCTGGCTGCCACCAACCGGGTGGATGTGCTGGATCCGGCTCTGCTGCGCCCCGGCCGGTTCGATCGGCAGGTGTACGTAGGCCTTCCGGATATCAGGGGCCGGGAGGAAATTCTGAAGGTCCACACCCGCGGAAAGCCTCTGGCGGAGGATGTGGATCTGAGCGAGGTGGCCAAGGGAACCCCCGGTTTCACCGGCGCGGATCTTGAGAACCTGACCAACGAAGGCGCGCTGCTGGCGGCCCGGCGGGACCAAAAGTATATCACCATGGCGGATCTGAAAGAGGCGGAGATCAAGGTCATTGCGGGCCCGGAGAAAAAAAGCCGGGTGATTCCGGAGCACGAGCGCAGGCTCACTGCCTTCCATGAGGCGGGCCACGCCATTGTGATGCACTCTTTGCCCGACCACGACCCGGTGAATCAAATCTCCATTGTTCCGCGGGGACAGGCGGGCGGCATGACCATCTCCCTCCCCCAGGAGGATCGGTCCTATATGTCCAAGCGGTATCTGGAAGAGCAGATTGTGGCCCTTCTGGGCGGACGTGCCGCGGAAAAGCTGGTGTTGGGGGATATTTCCACCGGCGCGGGCAACGATATTCAGCGGGCCACTCAGATTGCCCACAAAATGGTTGCCAGCTACGGTATGAGTGAGAAGCTGGGCACCGTGTCCTTCGAGTCCGGTCACGACGAGGTGTTCATCGGCCGGACCATGAGCCAGGGCCGCAGTTATTCTGAGCAGATTGCAGCCCAGATCGACGAGGAGGTACGCCGGATTATCGCCTCCGCCTATAACCAGTGCGAGGAGATTCTGCGGGCCCGCCGCATGCAGCTGGAGTCTGTGGCCAACTATCTGCTGGCTCACGAGACGATGACCCGGTCGGAGTTTTTGACCGTGGTGGATGTTCCCGCTCCCGCACAGGCGTGAGCGCTCAGAAAAGACGTTTGCCGCCCCCACTGTCCGATGGACGGCGGGGGCGGCCTTTTCGATTTGACGTCTGTTTTCTCTCATAATCTGTTCCAGACAGTCAATCAACCGATGGGAACCCCGAAATAAGGGGATCTGGCGGGGAGACGCGGAAATGAACAATTATTTTTTACTTCTTTCGGCGATATTACCAAAAAAGGTTGTCCCCCCCTTGGAGACAAATGCAATTCACTTTTTCTGAAATAGCTACACCTGTCCTCGTATTGAGGACAAAGTGAGGGTGAGGAGGCTGAAAATTTTCTGGGTTTGGAATACTTTGAAGATTCTTTCTGTATATAATTCTACTTGAAAAACCGGAAAAAATTACGTAAAATATTTCTTATGCAAAGAGAATAGGCACAGCCATTCTCTTTTATGAAGACAGGAGGAAAGAACATGAAAAAGTTTCTTGCACTTACCTTGGCCCTTGTCATGACCTTCGCCCTGGCCGCCTGCGGAGAGAACGCCGCTTCCGGCAGCGCCAGTGGAAGCGCGGCGAGCGGTGCGTCCGCTTCCGGCAGCAACCCCGTGCTGAAGGTGGGTGTGTTCGAGCCCGCTTCCGGCGAC
>JAEWYA010000013.1 GCA_023395775.1 Bacillota bacterium | reverse complement strand
CCTTGGCACTTTCACTGCCGTATTTTAAAAGGATGCCCATGGCAGTGTCGCCGTTGATGTCGGCGTTTTCCGGCTTCCGGTCGTAGGATTTGGCGGGTCGCCATGTGATGTCCTCATAAATCTTTTTCAGCCGCTCGCCAAGAGCCCGGGCACGGGCCCGCTCACTGCGGTAGAGGATGTAGGCCTTGGCGGTCTCTGGGTAGTCTTCCTCCATCAGCACCAGCTCCACCAGGTCCTGAACATGTTCCACCTCGGGGAGCTCCACGCCCTCCACCTCCAGAATGGTGGTGACCTTTGTAGCCAGCCGTTCCGAGGCTTCCGCCATGTCAGGCTGGAAGGCGGCGTCAAACGCTTTCAGAATGGCGGTGGAGATTTTGCGCTGATCGAAGGTGACGATGCGACCGTCCCGTTTTTTAATGGATTTGATACTCATAGGGATTCCTCCTGTTTTTTGGAATCAGGCGCGGCATCCGGCAGCCACTTTCTTGGGCTGAAAGACTTATGACGGCAATTTTCACTCTTTCACAACCGTAGCACGGCAAGGATTGCCTGTCAAGGCAAAGAAGGGTAAGAAGCCGGAAAAAGCCCCCGCACCCAAAGGTGCGGGGGCTTTTGGGGCAGTATGAAAAGCCTGTGTGGGAATCAGCAGCAGGGGTTGTGATCGCATCCGCAGTTGTTGCCACAACCACAGTTATTGCCACCCCAGCCACCGTTACCGCAGCAGCAGCAGATCAAGATGATGAGGATAATGATCCAGCAGCAGCTACCGCCGCCAAAGCCGCCAAAGAAGCCGTTATTACAACACATAATGAGACCTCCTATGAAATCGTAGACCGACCGTGCATCAGTCTCAATCCATAGTATGCCGACCCCAGGCAGGTGTTACGGAATCCGGGGACCAGAGATAAGCGCCGTGGCGGAAAAATTTTCATTTTCCGTAAAAATACCCTTGGAGAGCAGCGTCTGCCGCAGGGTTTGTCCTGTACCGGAGACCTGAGCGTCCAGCGCATACCAGGAGGCATAGACAAGCTCCGCCCGCAAAAACGCGTCCCGAGCCAGCATGGCTTCCTCTCCGGCGGTCAGGACTCCGCAGCTTACCGCCCGGTCCAGCGTCCCGGTGAGGTCCGTGGTGCCGGTAGAGCTGTATCCCAGAGCGCGCAGAACGAATTCCACATATTGGTAGGCGTTCACCTTCTGACTGGGGCGGAATGTGGTCTTTGTATAGCCGTTGGTATAACCCTTACTGCAAGCGTAACCGACATACCGCGCCGGCTCAGAGCCGGCTGCGATGTCGGTGAAAGGAGTGGGGCCGGTATACGCCAGCGCTTCGTCCTCCTCGCCCATCAGGCGGATGAACATAATGAGGGCCTGCAGCCGGGTGGGGGATACCTCCAGATCAAAGCCGCTGCCATACCCGGTTAGACTTCCCCTGAACAGGTGGATGGTTTTCAGAGCCTCCGCCATGGCGTTGTAATCTGTGGCAGAGGAGTAAGACAAGCTGTACGGCCCCTGATAGTCCAGTACGGCGGTCTTGCCGGCAATAGTGAAGGTGGCCGCTGTGTTCTCCGCCACAAGGTAACGGTGCCGGACAGCCAAAGCAGAACCAGAGGAGACCTCTGTGCCGGAAGTGGCGTCCACAACCGCGCCGGAGGAAAAGGAAACGTTCATTTCACCCGCCAGCGGAAGCACGCAGGTGCCTGTGGAGCCGGACAGCACGTCGCCGGATTTCAGGCGGGTCTCCGTCCAGACGTCCGCGTTGGCGGCAACGGAAACAGACGCGCCGGAACGCTGCGCGTCTATTCGCTGGCGGACTGTATCCGTGAAGGCACCGTTCAAATAGGAGAGGGAAATCAGCGGATCGTCGGAACTGCCGCCGGATGCGGCGGCATAGTAGATGCACACACCGGACAGCAGCACAAAGAGCACAGGAAGCAGTGCCCGTTTTTTCATAGGGACTCCTTTCATGCGTCCGAAAAAGAAAGACTCAGCGGTTTGCAATGCGATAGCTCAGCGTCAGCAGACTGTCCGCAAAGTGGATATTTTCAAATTGAACCGTTGGGTCGGAGCAGGACAGTTCGATGTTGGTAAAATTCCAGAAGCCGCGGATGCCCAGCGCGATCAGACGGTTGGCAACTTCCTGCGCCACATGCTGGGGAATGGTCAGCGCCACTACATCCACCGTGTGGATGCGGATAAAGTCATCCAATTCGTCCATGGAGCGAATTTGTATGCCGTTGATGTACGTTCCCACAACCGAGGGGGATACGTCAAAGGCGGCGCCTACGGTAAAACCGGTCTGCGAGAAAGGAAAGTTTTGCAAAATGGCATGGCCCAGATTGCCGGCACCGATCATGATCAGGTGGTGGTTTTTATCCACACCGAGAATATGGCCGATCTCCGTGCGCAGTTCCTCAACATTATATCCGTAGCCCTGCTGCCCGAACTCGCCGAAGCAGCTAAAATCCTGCCGGATCTGAGAAGCTGTGATATTCATTTCCTGACCGAGAGAGTGGGATGAGATGCGTACCACCCCGCTGTTGTACAGGCTGTTCAGCTGGCGATAATATCTGGGAAGACGGCGAATCACGGCGTCGGATATATTTTCTTTTTTCAAAGGGATTCCCTCCTTCGGCAGCACTTGTTAAATATTTCTCAAATATTAGTTTAGACCAAAACCATAATGTTGTCAATTTTTATTAACAACCATTTTTTAAAAATATTTCTTTCCCAGGGGTTTACTTTTTGAGGTTTTCCTGCTATACTAACTTTCGCTGTCCAGCATGTTTTAATTTGCATATATCTGCGCCCGTAGCTCAGTTGGATAGAGCGTTAGACTCCGACTCTAAAGGCCACTGGTTCGAATCCAGCCGGGCGTACCACGAGTAATCCCCTGAGGCTCTGGGTCTCAGGGGATTACTTTTATATGCAGGTACACACCAAAGTACACACTCGCTTATTTTGCTTTATCTGCCGAAAGAATTTCGTCAAAAGTTGCCGCTGTATATTCGGCGTTTTTTTTCTATGCCCGACCAGATTCGGACGCTTTTTTAGGGTTCAGCACCCGACATTCTTCTCAAAAATGAGTCGTCTGCATAGAAAATGGAGCGATTTTTTGATAATCTGACGAAATATAAGCGCCGCTTTTGTTGGTTTTGTACCATCGAAAAGCGGCGCTTTTCTTTTTCACAGCGATGACCACATCATAGAACTACTGGAGTCACAGGAGATCGGTGATGCGGTGAAGGGCGACTAGACCCGGCCGGGGTCCATGGTGAACCCCAAGAAGAGCCTACTTTAAGGAAACGATTATGGGCAGGGAAATAAATACTGCGAAAAGCATGCTTAATTGCCGGAAGCACTGCCGCTGGCTCCGGCAGAGGCGGCGGCCATTACGCAGTCGATGGCAAGTACCGCCGCCAGCGCGACGATCTCGTCGGCATTTTCGTCAATGTCAAGCTCATAGCAGTCGCCCCAAGTCATCCATTCCTTATGAATGGTTACAATTGAGCGACCATTTTGCGTAATCTTATAGTCGTGGGCCATGAAGCTGCCGTCAATATCCCAGCCAAGGCCGTCAATGCGATATTTGGGAAAGAGAAAGGTAAACTCCTTGACGATCTCAGCAACTTCTTCGCCGTCCACAAACACAAAAAACCTAGGAAGAAAGCTAAACACCTTCTGCTGAATGAAGGCGACCTCCTGACCGGCAAGATTACTGACATGCAACTTTTTGCCCCAGGAAAAGAACTCGCCCTCCACATAGTAACGGTCGTTTCCGGATTCGTCCCAAACGGTGAACCGGTCCACCCAGGAAAAAACCTTTTGCCTGATATAAAGCTTCATATTGTCCTCCAATCCGTTATGCCCGCAGAACCAGTTCCCGGATGCGTTCGTTCAGCGAGCCTTCTTCCGCCTGCATAGCGGACTTCATACGTTCCAATTTCCCTTGAATGTCCTCCACCTGACAGCGGGTGGAGCCGATCTGCTGCTGGGAGCTGTGAATACTGTCCAGCACCGCCCAGTCGGCAAATAATCCGTCAAAGAAATAATCAGCGAAACGGAGAAAGCCATCCACCTGTGCCTGCACATCAGCCTGCACAGTCACGTCGGCAAGCTCGGTGTGGTAACGGCGCAGGCTATCCTGCAAGTCGTTGATCTGCGCCTGTGCCTCGTCCAGATGGGAGTGCTTGGCAAGGTCGGAGATCAGCCCGCCGCCCAGCAGATCCCAGGTACCCCAGCCCTCCGCACTATCCAAAGAACTTTCAATGGATGTAATCTGCGACAGTATGCCTCGTCCAACGGATAATGCCTCGTCAATTTCTCGCTTTTGTGCCGATATGTAGCCCAACTGATCCTCCATACGGCAGAGCTCGTCGCCGTATGCGGGATTTTCAGCTTTTATGGCCTCCATCTTTTCCTCAAACAGCTGGTCATACTCCGCCTGCACTATGGAAAGGTCTTGCAGTTCGGTTTCCAACGCATGAATGTCATACTCCGCAGCCTCTGCCTGACGGCGGGCGGCGTCATGCTTTACGGCGGCGGCATAGGCTTCCGCCTTTTCCCTGTCCAGCTTTTCTTCCTTTTTGCTGATGGCTGCGTAGAAGAAGGCGGCAAGGCTGCCCTGTTCCAACCGATCCACATCGGCTTGCTCCTTGGAGCGTTGGGCGGCAAGCCGCTGCTCCTCGGCCTGAAGCTCTGTCAACTTGGAGCGCAGACTCCGCAGCATGGATTCTATTTTTCCCTTGCGCGCCAGCTTTTCCTGCAGCGCATTCAGCTTGGTATTGTAATCACGCATAGCCGCACCTCATTTTTTTTATAACGATCCCTTTGCTGGTAATTGTTTCACACAAGTTCACTCGACGAGTTTTCGTAGGTCGATCTCATATACGGTGATAGGACGGCCTGCGCTGGAATGCTGCTCACTGCCCACCACCTGAGCGGCGTTCAGCTCCACCATTCTGGTCAGGATACGGTTTGCCGTGCGCACCGAGGTATTCAGCAGACGAGACAAGCTGTTTCGATCCATTCGAAATGAGCTTTGCGCCTGCGTTACTGTCAGCAGTTTCTGGGCATTGGTTACCGACATCTTGAGAAGCTTCGCCAACAGCTGCGCTTCCCGCCCCGGCAGAATGGACAAAGCGGCACATTCCTTTTCACCAAGCGGGCCGACAAGCTGGTCTGTCTCTGAGATCAGATAGGTACCGTGCCCGGCACTGCGTCGCGACTCATCCAAAGCGCGCTCAGCGTTCTGCTGCGCTTGGGTAATGCTGGTTCCCACACCCCAGCCTATCGAAAACCCCTCCTGTGCGTTTTGCTTCAGGTATTCACTCAGCATACTGTGCGTGTAAGAGGACGTCAGATTTTCCAGAATTGTCTTCGAGGTGATCACTTCAAAGCAATTGCCGGCATGGTGCAGGATTGCGGCGTTGCCATGAGCCATATTAAAGCGGCGCAGTAGGTGGTGAAATTCCTCCGCCTCAGGCGAATCCATTGCCTGACCGGGTTGGATTTTGCCCACCACAGTCAGACTGTCGGAATATCGCTGCAGACGAAGCTCCTGAAGAAATCGCTCCACCGTTTCCCGGACGGTATCGGGCGAGGGAAGCAGGAGAGTGTAAGGAATTCCTTCCCGCTGTAAGACACAGGCCAAATTATTCATGCGCGTAATAATAAAATCCACTTGATGATCCCGATAGACCTGCAAGTACTTTTGAGTCAGGTTATCATAAATGGAATCTGAGTTTACATCGTAGAAATCGCGCGGATCAAAATCAGTCTGAGGGCGAATCCCTTCGCCAAAAATGTAATCCCATGGGATCTCAATCATGGGGCGATCCAGCCAAATGCGCCGCACGTCCAGCCGGGGATTGTGGTAGACCACCTGCAGTAAGGTTCGATAGTAATCTCGGTGTGTCAGCTCGATGTACACGCAGGGCACCCTGGGCTTGCCAAAACGATTGCAGATATAATTATAAGGATGAAGACCACTGAAAATGAGGCCATCAAAGCGGGCCTTTTCCTTTTGATAAAAGGCCCCCAACTGCGGCTGGGAGTCGTAGGCTCGGTAAACAAGCTGGTAGTCCGTACACTCCATGGACTCCAGCGCTTGTTTTATAACAGTTTCCGACATCTGTGAAGTGAACACGCCTATTGTCAGCATACGCAAAGCACCTTGCTCCATCATGTATTTTTTTTATCATAACAGAGAAACACGTGACATTCAAGCTGATTTGATTTGGGAATGGAGAAATAAGAGCCACAGCGAAGCAAGCTGATTTGATAAAATATACAGTAATTGTAATAATTTTTGTTTAGAATGCCCTTTTAAAGAAATTCAAGAAATATTTATTGCAATTTCTGCAACTAAAGAGTAACATAACAATAATAAATTTTGTCCCATATTTCCTAAATAGGGAAGATAGGAGGATATAGCATGAACAGACATGATGCTGTGGAGTACATAGCTTCCCGATCGGATTATTTTTCTGAACTGAGCGACCGGATCTGGGATCATCCGGAAGTTCGCTTCACCGAGACGTTTTCTTCAGATATCCTATGCCGCGCATTTGAGGCGGAGGGCTTTCAAGTCAAGCGGGGGTTGGCCGAGCTGCCCACCTCTTTTGTGGCGCGCTATGGCGGCGGCAAGCCCTGCATCGGCTTTCTGGGAGAATTTGATGCTCTGCCCGGCATGAGTCAGTGTCCCGGCATTGCGGAGCGCACCCCCTTAGAATCCAATATTAATGGCCATGGCTGCGGCCACAACTTGCTGGGTGTAGGTTCTCTGGCTGCCGCTTTCGGGCTAAAAAAGTATTTGGAAGAAAACGGCTTGCCCGGTACGGTTGTCTACTTCGGCTGCCCTGCCGAGGAAGGAGGATCCGGTAAGACCTTTATGGCACGTGCCCACAGTTTTGATGAGATAGACTGCGCCATTACCTGGCACCCCGGCGCCTGCAACGGGGTACCTCCGGGAAGTTTCCTTGCCAACTATCTGGTGAAGTACCAGTTCACCGGTATTTCTTCCCACGCTGCTGCCTTCCCTCAGATGGGCCGCAGTGCATTGGATGCCCTGGAACTGATGAATATGGGTGTGCAGTTTTTGCGGGAACACATCATTCAGGATGCGCGCATCCATTACGCTATCACCGATACCGGAGGCGATTCTCCCAACATTGTGCAGCCCAAAGCAACCGCCATGTATCAGATTCGTGCTCCCAAGACCCCCCAAGTGGAGGAGATTTACCAACGTGTCAACCGCATTGCCGAGGGCGCGGCGATGATGACCGACACCAAAGTGGATATCAAGATCATGAAAGGCTGCTCCAACACGGTTCCCAATGTGGTAATGGATCGCATCATGTATCGGAATCTGCTGGAGGTCCCTCGCCCTGTCTGCCCTGACAGCGAGAAGAAGCTGGTGGAAGCTTTGGCAGCCACGCTGAAGCCGCAGGGGGCGGTCATCCGTCAGCAGGTTGCCGCCATGCCGGAGTATGTTGTTTCCGCCGTGCAGAAGCAGGAAATCCTCGACCGCGCTGACGAAACGATCCAGACCTTCGTCTTACCCTATACTCCCTCCGACGCCCCCATTCCAGCCTCCTCCGATGTGGGTGACGTGAGCTGGGTCTGTCCCACCAGTCAGATCGGTACCGCGACTTGGGTGGCAGGCACGGCACCCCATACCTGGCAGGCAGTGGACAGCGGCAAGACTGAGTTTGCTCACCGCTCCATGCTGTATGCTGCCCAAGTCATGGCAAGCACCGCCATTGACCTGTACAGCGCCCCCGATCAGCTCAAAGCTGCGCGGGAGGAGCTGGATCGCTACCTGAACGGCACCCCCTACCATAGTCCCATGCCGGATGATATTCATCCCAGCGATCTGTATAATCAGTAACTTTTTACAACAGACTCTGAAAACAGAAGGGAGAAAAAATCATGACTCAAACAACGATATGCCTGATTATCTTCGCGGTCACGATCATTCTGTATCTGAGCAATAAATTTCCTCTGGCGCTCACAGCTCTGACTTCCATGTTTTTACTGATCGTCACCGGCTGTCTGAAGCCCGAGGACGCACTGAGCGGCTTCTCCAACACTACCACCATTCTGACAGGCTCCATGTTCGTGGTCGCAGCTGGCCTGAGCAGAACTCAGATGATCCATAAGATCTCCAACCTGGTATACAAGGTTTCCGGAGGCTCCTTCACAAAGGGCCTGTTGGGTTACTGTCTGGTCACTGTGCTGGTGGCTCAGGTCGTACCCAGCGCGGTTCTGATCTTTACCATCTGCTATCCTCTGGCCGCCGACTTCTGCCGCAAGATGAATGTCAGCCTCTCCAAGGCCATGTTCTCGATCGGTCTGCTGTCTATCGTATGGGTCGGTGCAGCCCCTATCGGCGCCGGCGCTACCTCCTACATCCAGTACAACACCATTATGGAGACCTATGGTGCTGTGGGCTATCAAATGCATATGTTTGATCAGTTCATCGCTCGCCTGCCCTACTCCGTTGTACTGTTGGTCTACGCAGTCTTCGTTGCGCCTAAAATGGCTCCCGACAAGCAGGTCGGAGCTAAGGAAATTCAAGGCGGTGCTACCGCTCCGGCAAAGCCTCCGCTGAGTCCCGTTCGTGAAGTGATCGGTTATCTCGACTTTCTGGTCGTCTTTGTTCTGATCCTGTTTGCCGGCAAACTGGGTATCCCTACATGGCAGATCTGCTTCGTGGGCGCTCTGATCATTCCTCTGACCGGCGTGCTGAACGAGCGCGAGACCCTGCTGGCCATGAATATGTCTCCGCTGCTCCTGTTTGTTGGCTCTCTGGCGATGGGCAACGCTCTGGTAAGCACCGGTGCAGGCGACTTGGTCGCCGGTTTGGTGACTGACGTCTTGGGTGAGCATCCCAGTGGGTACATGGTTGGTCTGGCCTTCTTCCTTCTTACCTTTCTCATGTCCCAGGTCATGTCCAACATGGCGGTCTTCTCCGCCGCACAGCCTATCGTCATCTTGACCTGCGTTTCCTACGGGTATAACCCTATCGGCCCTCTGCTGCTTTGCTTCATGGGCGCCTGGACCGCTTATATCACTCCCATGGCAACTATCGCCGTTCCTGTCATGATGGATGCCGGCGGTTACGATCAGCGCGATCTGTTCAAGATGGGCTGGATCCCCGCTCTGCTCTCCATCGCTGTGGCTGTGCCCTGGACCATGTTCGTGTTCCCGGTTTAAATTGGATTCGGCATACCTAGTGCAGCTGATTCTTGACAATCTTAGCTTTTCAGAGCACGTAGCGCCTTTGCAAATGGAATCGTAACGGAGTGATCGCCCTCAAGCCCAACCGGCAGGACTTTGTGCTCCACCAGTTTGTAAACAAATTTTTCAAGGCGCGAGGATAATAAAAAATGCTTGCAATCGGGGGAAAGATGTGATATTCTATTCAAGCTACAAAGGGCGGTCCTCTGCCGTGCATGCGCAAAATTGCGCCATCTTGCCATTGAAAAGCGGCATGAACACCTATAATTTAGGAGGATAATCCATGGATCTCATCAAGGAACTGAACAAGGAAACGCTGGAGCACGAGCAGCTTCAGGTGAAGGTGGGCGATACCGTTCGCGTTCACGTGAAGGTCAAGGAAGGCTCCCGTGAGCGTATCCAGATCTTCGAGGGCACCGTTATCGCCAAGAAGCACGGAGGCATTGAGGAGACTTTCACCGTCCGCCGCATTTCTTACGGCGTGGGCGTGGAGAAGGTGTTCCCCGTTCACTCTCCCTCCATCGAAACGGTGGAGATTGTCCGCAACGGCAAGGTGCGCCGCGCGAAGCTCTATTACCTGCGCGAGCGCGTGGGCCGTGGCGCCAAGGTCAAGGAGAAGCTTTAATCCATAGAAAAGAGAGGCGCGAGCCTCTCTTTTTTTGTTCTCTGCCGTGCATTCCCACGGACGGCTTTTGAGACTGCACAGGCTTCAAAATGCGGTATTCTGCCGGAAGCATACGCGATGTCGCGGGAAAAATCATACATTGCCGTACTTGTTCTTTTCCTTCGAGTTTGATATACTAATAAAGTTAATCAGCATTTCCAAGAATAGCCGCGCCCAATGGGAGACCGGCCCCAGCGCGCGGCTGTTTCAGCGGGTGATTTTGCCGGAGCCCGGACGAGGTATTAAATGAAGAACAATCAGACAGAATTAGCAAATGTGCCTGCCGAAGCGTCGACGACGGGGGAGAGCCTGTATGAATGGGTGCGGGCGCTGGTATCCTCCGTACTTGCAGTGGTACTGATTTTTACCTTTGTTGTCCGGCTGATCGGGGTGGACGGACACTCCATGGTGCCGACGCTTCAGAACGGCGACCGTCTGGCGGTGGCCGTGGGCGTACTGGCAGGGAAGTACAGGGCCGGAGACATCGTGGTGCTGCGCAAGCAGAGCTTTCTGGACGAACCCATTGTCAAGCGGGTAATCGCCGTGGGGGGGCAGACGGTGGACATCGACTTTGCCACCGGCAGTGTCGAGGTGGACGGAAAGGTTTTGAATGAGCCGTACATCAACGAGCTGACCTTCCGGTCGGACGGAACAGAGTTTCCCCTGACGGTGCCGGAGGGGTCCGTCTTTGTCATGGGCGATAACCGAAACCACTCCAACGACAGCCGGGATGTCCGGCTGGGCACTGTGGATACGGGTTACATCATTGGCAAAGCCGTGCTTCTGCTGTATCCCGGCGCGGATTCGGAGACCGGAAAGCGGGACTACTCCCGCATTGGCTTCATCCGATGACGGAAAATTAAGGCACAAAGCGGCGAAAGTACATAAATGACGTACGACATAGGCAATGGCGGTGAATTGCACGGCGCTGCTTTAAAGGAGGACGACCCGTGGAAAACGGACAGAACCTGAAAATTCAATGGTATCCGGGCCACATGACCAAGACCCGGCGGATGATCGCGGACCAGCTGAAAAATGTGGATGCGGTGTGCGAGCTGCTGGACGCCCGGATTCCCGTTTCCAGCCGGAATCCGGACGTGGACGAACTGACGGCGGGAAAGCCCCGGCTGGTGGTGCTCAACCGGGCGGACCAGGCGGACCCCGATCTGACGAAGCGGTGGGCGGAGTACTTTCGGGAAAAGGGATACGCAGTGCTGCCATGCAGCGCCAAGGACGGGGACGGTGTGGACCGGTTCCCGGCTGCCGTGCGGACCCTGCTTGCGGACAAGCTGCGCTCGTACGCCGAAAAAGGGCAGGCGGGACGCACCATGCGGGTGATGATTCTGGGCATCCCCAACGTGGGAAAGTCCACCTTCATCAACCGGGTGTCAAAGCGGAAGACCGCCAAGACGGAGGACCGGCCCGGCGTCACCCGGGCGAAACAATGGGTTCCCGTCGACCAGGGGCTGGACCTGCTGGATACTCCGGGAATCCTGTGGCCGAAGTTTGAAGACCAGAGCGTGGGTCTGAATCTTGCCTTCACCGGCGCGGTCCGGGACGAGGTGATGGATTTGGAGGCGCTTGCCTGCAATCTGATGTCCTATCTCGCAGCGCATTATCCGACTGCGCTGGCGGAGCGATATAAATTCCAGCCGGAGCCAGGGAATTCCGGCTATGACCTGCTGCAAAAGGCGGGGCAGATGCGGGGCTTTGTCATGCGAGGCGGCGAGATCGACACGGAGCGGATGGCAAAGATTCTGCTGGACGAGTTCCGCGGCGGCAAGCTGGGGCGCTTTACACTGGAGACTCCGGAGGAGGTCCGACATGACTGAGATGGAGCATCCCTGGAGCATCGAGGAACGGTATTTAGATGCCGAATACGAAACAGTGTGCGGCGCGGACGAGGCTGGGGCCGGTCCTTTGGCCGGGCCGGTGTACGCCGCGGCGGTGATTTTGCCGCGGGGCCTTGTGATCGACGGGCTGAACGATTCCAAAAAGCTGAGCCCGAAAAAGCGGGAGGCACTGTTTGAGACCATCTGCGCGGAGGCCGAGGACTTCTGCGTCGCGTGGGTGGAGGCGGAGGAGATTGACCGCACCGACATTCTCAGCGCCCGGATAAAAGCCATGCAGCTGGCCATCGACGGTCTGAGGAAAAGACCGGATTTTGCGCTGATCGACGGAAACCGGGACCATGGAAGCTGCTGCGCCATCACGACGCCGCATGAAGCTGTGGTCGGCGGGGACGGATTGAGCGAGTCCATCGCGGCGGCGTCGATTCTGGCCAAGGTCAGCCGGGACCGTTTCGTGACGGAGGTTTTGGACCGAGAGTACCCGTGCTACCAGTTTGCAAAGCACAAGGGATACGGCACGAAGCTGCATTATGAGATGCTGGATGCCTATGGTCCCTGTCCGGCCCACCGGAAGAGCTTTCTGAAAAAATGGAAGCAGAGGCGGTCATGACGACGAGAGACGCCGGGAACCGAGGCGAGGCGGCGGTAGCCGGATATCTGCGGGAGCGGGGTTACGGCCTGCTGGCCAGTCAGTGGCGCTGCCGGTTCGGGGAGATCGACCTGATCGCCCGGGACCCAAAAGGGCAGCTGTGCTTTGTGGAGGTCAAACTGCGGCGCAATCTCTGCGCGGGACTTCCACGGGAGTATGTGGACGGACGCAAGCAGGCGCGGCTGCGGACCACCGCCGCGCTGTACATGAGCGTCGGGAATTTGGATGAGCCTGCCCGGTTCGATGTGGCGGAGGTTTACGACGAGAACGGCGCGCTCCGGGTTGAGTATCTGGAAAACGCATTTGAATAAAGGCGCTGAGGCGTCCTGTATCCATACAGAGCAGGAGGAACGAATATGAAGTATTACAGCACACGGGATACCGCGGTATCTCTGGACGCGGCGCAGGCCGTGAAGCAGGGACTGAGCCGGGACGGGGGTCTGCTGACTCCCATAGAGTTTCCGAAACTCTCCGAGGGAGACCTGAACGCCATGCTACTCATGACCTACCAGCAGCGGGCCGCCGCGATCATGGGGCTGTATTTGCCGGATTACAGCGCCAGGGAGCTGGTAACCTTTGCGGAAAAAGCTTACGGTCCCGCCCGGTTTGACACGTCCGCCGTGGCCCCGGTGCGGACGCTGGATAAAACCACCCACTGTCTGGAGCTGTGGCACGGACCCACCTCCGCATTCAAGGATCTGGCGCTCCAGATGCTGCCTCAACTATTGTCTGCGGCCCTGAAAAAGACGGGAGAGACCCGGACGGCCTGTATCCTGGCGGCTACCTCCGGTGATACCGGCAAGGCCGCCATGGAGGGTTTTGCCGACGTGGAGCAGACGAAGATCCTGGTGTTCTACCCCAAGGACGGCGTCTCCGCCGTTCAGGAGGCCCAGATGCTTACCCAGCGGGGAGAGAACGTGAGCGTCTGCTCCGTGGTGGGGAATTTTGACGATACCCAAAGCGGCGTAAAGCGTATCTTCTCCGACGAAGCGCTTCGGGACGAGCTGGACAGGCGGGGCTATTTCCTCTCCTCCGCCAACTCCATCAACTGGGGACGCATCCTGCCGCAGGTGGTCTATTACATTTCCGCTTACTGCGATCTTGTAAGGGACGGAAAGCTGAAGCTGGGGGAGAAGGTTAATTTCTGCGTTCCCACCGGCAACTTCGGCGACATTCTGGCGGGATACTACGCCAGGAAGATGGGCCTGCCCGTTGGCAGACTGATCTGCGCGTCCAATAAAAACGATGTACTGACGGAATTTCTGACCACCGGAACCTATGACCGCAACCGGACGTTTTACAATACCATGAGTCCCTCCATGGACATCCTGATTTCCTCCAATCTGGAGCGGCTGCTATTCGATCTTGGCGGCCAGGACGGCGAAAAGGTGAGAGACTACATGAACCAGCTCGCCATGAGCGGCAGCTACCGGGTGGAGGACGGCATTTTGGAACAGATCAGGGGCTTGTTCTGGGCCGGCTCCTGCGGCGAGGAGGCCACTGCGGCTGCCATTGCGCACTATTATAAGGAATACGGTTATCTCATCGACACCCATACCGCCGTGGCGGCGGATGTGATGGAGCAATACCGCGCCACTACGGGCGACGCCGCGCCCACGGTATTCGTTTCCACCGCGTCCCCCTTCAAGTTCTGCGATAGTGTGCTCAAAGCCATCGGCGAGACGCCTAAGGGGGAGGGTGTCGACCTGATCGACCAGCTCCAGTATGCCACCGGAAGGCCCGCCCCATGGCGGCTGGCGGCCCTGCGGGAGAAGGAACGGCGGTTCGACCTCTCCCGAAAGAAAGAGGAGATGCCGGAGGTCGTGCGGGCGTTTCTCAAATAACCCCCATTGGCACTTTGCGCTTTAGGCGTTCAGGCAAACCGCCAAAACGCGGGCGGGCCCCGATACCGTCGGTCCCGCTGCGAAAATATGAAAAGGAGGGCTTTGATGGCCCTTTATGCAATTGGAGACCTGCATCTGTCCCTGACGGCCAAAAAATCCATGGAGGTGTTCGGCGAGGCATGGAAAAACTATGTGGACCGAATTGCCCAGGCCCTCTCCGTTCTGACGGCGGACGACACGCTGATTTTGGACGGCGACACCTCCTGGGGAATCGACATGGCGGAGGCGGAGGCAGATTTCCGCTTTTTGGACGGATTTCCCGGGAAAAAGCTTCTGGTGAAGGGCAACCACGACTACTGGTGGTCCACCGTCAATAAAATGAGCGGGTTTTTTATGGAGAAGGGATTGACCTCCTTTGAATTTCTCCACAACAACTGCCATTTCTATGGGGAATACGCCCTGTGCGGAACCCGTGGATGGTTTCTGGAGGAAAATCAGAAGGCCCCAGACGTGAAGGTTCTGAACCGGGAGGTCATGCGGCTGGAAACATCCCTGAAGGCGGCGGGGGACAGGCCTATTTTCTGCTTTCTCCACTATCCGCCGCTGTATCAGGGCTACCAGTGCCCGGAGATTCTGGCGCTGCTGGAGAAGTACTGCGTGAAGGCGTGTTTTTACGGGCATCTTCACGGGCCGGTGATCCGCCGCCGCTTCGAGGAGGAGCGGGCCGGGACTGCTTTTTCCCTTATTTCCGCTGACCATTTGGGGTTCATTCCAAAAAAAATCTGCGAATAGCGGAAAAAGGTGTGGATTTTTCGATATTTATCTGATATCATAGGGAAATGCACCGGCCCATGCCGGTCATGAACGGAGGAGTAAACAATATGAACGTGAAAAACTGCGAAAATCAAGAGAAAAGTACCGTCGCTCTGACCGTAGAGGTCAGCGCGGAGGAATTTGAGGCCGCTATCGTAAAAGCATATCAGAAGATGCGCAGGAAGATCAATGTGCCGGGCTTCCGTCCGGGCAAGGCCCCCCGCAAGATCATCGAGGGGATGTACGGCGCAGAGGTGTTTTACGAGGAAGCGGTTAATATCGCCATGCCCGACGCCTATGAGGCCGCCGTGGCTGAAAAGAAGCTGAACGTCGTCGGCTATCCTCAGGTGGAGTTGGAGGGCGAGGTCACCAAGGAGGGCTTTACCTTCAAGGCGGTCGTTCCCGTCTACCCTGAGGTGAAGCTGGGCGAGTACAAGGGATTGAAGGCCCCCAAGGCCGCTGTGAAGGTTGCCGCCGCCGACGTGGACGACCGACTGAAGGAAATGGCGGACCGCAACACCCGTTTGGTGTCCGCGGATCGGGAGGCGAAGAACGGCGACGTGGCCGTCATTGATTTTGAGGGGTTCTTGGG
>JAEWYA010000018.1 GCA_023395775.1 Bacillota bacterium | reverse complement strand
GTGTTGATCATGCCGACTGTGGCCGCGCAGAAGCCGGAAATGATGTAAACCAGAACAGTCACCTTTCTGGTTTTGATGCCGGAGAGTCTGGCCGCGCGGTTGTTGCCGCCCACGGCGAGCACATGCCAGCCGAACGGGACCTTTTTCAGCAAATAAGCTCCGATCACCGCATAAATCAAGAAGATGATCGCACCCACGGGAATGCTGCCAATGCTTCCGCCGACCAGCTTAAAACCGGTATTTCCCAGCGCCGCCTGACCGGCAATGCTGGAAAAGGTAGTGCCGTTGCTACGCAGGCTGGCCCAGCCGCGGCAGATGTACATGGTACCCAGCGTCGCGATAAACGGCGCGACGCCCAGACGCGTGACCACCAAGCCGTTGACAAGGCCGATGGCACAGCCCAGAATCAGCACAAAAATTACAATCACCGGCACGCTGAAATAGAGCGTCACGCCCATGAATTTCAAAGTTACGCCCTCTTGAATCATACCGCCGGCGATCATGCCCGCCAGACCAACAATGGAGCCGACGGACAGGTCGATGCCGCCGGTGATGATGACAAAGGTCATGCCGATGGCCAGAACGCCGTATAGGGCGACGTGCTTTGCCAGCATGGTCATTGTGGAAAACGAGAGAAAATTTGGACTTGCAAGGCTGAAGAAAATGAGCAGGATGATCAGAACGATGAACGTACGTCCCTTCAGCAGGGTCATGATCAGCTTTGAATTGTCTTTTTTAGTCTTCACTGCATTCATGTTTTTTTCCCCTTTTACAGCGTGCTGCTGACAGCAGCGGGTTCCGTATGATATCCGGCATAGGAAGCCAGCACAAGCTGATCCTCCGAAATCTGGTCGCCTGTCAGCTCCACCGTGCATTTTCCGTTGGAAAGCACGTAAATCCGGTCCGCTGCCGCAATAATCTCCTTCAGCTCGGAAGAAATCACGATCAAAGACATACCGCGCATGGCGAAATCGTGGATAATGTCGAAAACCTCCGTCTTTGCGCCGATGTCGATTCCGCGGCTTGGCTCGTCCAGCAGCAGAATCTGTGGATCGGTCAGCACGCCCTTTGCAATGACGACCTTTTGCTGGTTGCCGCCGGACAGTGACAAAATTGGGAGGGTCTTATTTACGACCTTGATCTGGGTGTCCTGAATCTGCTCGTCGACTTTGGCGTCCTCCTCTTTTTTGTCGAGGTGAAAATGCCGGTAATAGTTTTTCAGCCCGGACAGAGAGATGTTTTTCTCAATGTCCAGCGTCTGAACCAGACCGTCGCGCTGACGATCCTCCGGCACCATAACAAGGCCCTGCGCGATCTGGCCTGCGACGCTTTTCGGATGAATCTGCTTGCCGTTGAGCCAGATTTCTCCGATATGCTCCGGGCGGAGACCCATCAGACATTCAAAAAACTCCGTGCGGCCCGCGCCCAGCAGTCCGTAAATGCCAAGCACCTCGCCCTTGTGGAGCTTAATGTTCACGTGGTCCAGCAGCCAGCCGCCGCCTTTTTTTGGCAGGCAGAGATCCTTCGTCTCAAGGATGACTGGCCGCTCCTGCACCTCGGGGCCGCCGGTGTAACGGGTATAGGATTTATCGCCGCCGACCATGTGCCGCACAATCCACTGCAGGTTGATGTCGCTGATCTCGGCGTCGGCCACATATTTGCCGTCCCGCAAAATCGTGGCGTGATCGCCAATCTCCATGATCTCCTCCAGACGGTGGGAAATGTATACGATGGAGATGCCCGCGGCGGTCAACTCGCGCATGATCTTGAAAAGCACCTTGACCTCGGCGGATGAGAGAGACGAGGTGGGTTCGTCCATAATCAGGATTTTCAAATCCTGCGCAACCAGATTCCGCGCGATCTCGACCATCTGCTGCTGACCGACGCGAAGATCTCCCACAAGCGCGTTGGGGTCCTTGGGATGCTCCAGACGCTCGAGGACCGCCTTGGCTCCGCGAATCTGCGCAGACACGTCCAGTCGGTGCCCTTTTTGGATGATCTCGTGTCCGGCGTAGATATTTTGGTAGATATTCAGGTTGGGAAACAAGCTCAACTCCTGATGGATGATGCCGACTCCGTATTTTCGCGCGGCATTGGTGTCCTTGAAGGAGACCTCTCTGCCGTCCATATACATCTTGCCGTCGGATGGCTGCTCGATCCCTGCGATGATCTTCATCAGCGTGGACTTTCCCGCGCCGTTCTCTCCAATCAATACGTTGATCTTGCCGCGCAGAACGTCGAAGGAAACGCTGTCCAGCGCCTTGGTTCCGGGATAGATCTTGTCGATTTTTTCGCAGTGGAGAACAACATTTGGGTCATCAAACATAAAACGGTCCTCCTCTGATTTATTCGACAGCCAGCGCCACGGGAGTAACCATAATTGTGTCACCGGTGGGAGCGCTGCAAGCCCCGGTAAACGTAACAGTCTTTCCGACTGAGTTAGCGTCAAAGTTATTAGGCGCGACGACCTGTTGATCGACAATCGTGTTCAGCCCCAGCGCATACTCGGACCACTCGCCCTGATTGGTAAAATCGGAGTACGCCTTCTGCGTCTGTGCATCGCGGACGGATGTACCGCTGTACACAGGCCCGATGGCAATTTTTACCGTCTTGTCTGTATAACCGTCAATAGAAAGTGTGATGGAGCCATTTTTGGACTCCTGATCGATCGCGGTGATTGTGCCGGTTCCTTTGACCGCATAAGCGCCGGTTCCGGAGCCGGTATCAAGCTCGCTGAGTTCCGCCGCGTTCTGAGTAATCTCCTCGACGACGGCGTCCCATGTGGCTCCGGCTTCCGAAGCCACATCCACCGTCGTCTCGCCTGTCAATGCTGCCTCCTCGCCTGTTTTTACGACTGTCACAATTCCGCAGCCGGTCAGAGAGAAAGCGGCAACTGCAAGAAGCAGTGCAAAAGCTGTAAAACTCTTTTTCATGTTCATATCTCCTGAAACGGATTTTCAACAATGGAACGGGATGGGGGAAGGACCTGTCGAAGGGAGGTCCTTCCCCTTTTAGTCCTCAACAATTTTGAAAACCGATGAATCCGTCAGCGGTTATTTCTCTGCAAGAGCCATGATTCCAATTAGCCTTCCGTGTAAACGAAGCTGGACAGATTGTCCACATTGTCAGCAGTGATTGCGATGCAGTCAACCAGCTGCTTTTCATCCAGACCGGTGGCGCCGTTCTTCAGATAATCATCGGCCTGCTCAACGGCCATCTCGGAGATCTTTGCGCACTGCTGCAGAGCGGTTCCGACCATCTGGCCGGACTTGATGAGGGCGGCGGCGTCGTCGGAGCCATCCACGCCGATGATCTTGATGTCGGTGCGGTTGGCATCCTTGCAGGCCGCAGCTGCGCCGCAGGCCATGGTGTCGTTGCCGCAGATGATGCCGGTAATCTCGGGATTGCTCTGGAGAATGGCCTCAGTCTTCTCATAGGCCTCGGTCTGATCCCAGTTCGCCGACTGCTGAGCGACCATCTTCAGGTCGGAGTACTGGTCGATCACGCGGTGATAGGCGTCGGAACGGACGGAGCAGTTAGTGTCGGTCTCCAGACCCAAGAGCTCGGCATAGCTGCCCTTTTCGCCCATGGCTTCCACCCAGACTTCTGCGATTGCGGCAGCGCCCTGATCGTTGTTTGCGACGATCTGACTGATTGCCACGCCGGACTGGTTGATCTCACGGTCGATCAGGAACGTGGGGATGCCTGCATCGCGGGCACGCTGAATAGCCTCGATGGTGGCGTCGGCGCCTGCGTTGTCGCAGATAATGGCCGCAGCCTTGTCGGCAATGGCCTGGTCGAAGAGGTCGGACTGCTTGGAGGCGTCATCGTCGTGGGAGAAAGTCTTTACCTCGTAGCCCAGCTCCTCTGCCTTGGCAGAAGCGACCTCTGCCTCGGTCTTGAAGAACACGTTGGAAGTGGACGGAGTGATGATGTACATGATCTTGGAGCTGCTGGGCTCGCTGGAAGTGCTTGCGGAAGCTGAAGCGGATGCGGAAGAGGATGCCGTGCTGGTGCTGCCGCAGGCAGCCAGCATGGCGCACATGACTGCTGCGAGAATGAGCGCAAGAAACTTTTTCATTTTTATTCCTCCAGATCTAAGATTTTATCCAAGGCTGGTGGCCTTTAGATACGAGTTTTTCAGGCGTGCGTCAATGCCTGACGGACGGCCTGTTTCCAGCCGGCGAGGAGCTGTTCTCTGCGCTGCGCCGACATGGACGCATGATAAGAGGTGTAATGCGCGCTTTCAAAAACGCGTCCGGCGTCATAGAGCCCCGCCGAGAATCCCGCCACGTAGGCGGCACCGATGGCGGAAAGCTCCTGCACCGCGGGAACGTGAACCGCGGCGTTGGTCAGATCGCTCTGAAACTGCATCAGATATCGGTTTGCGGTAGGTCCGCCGTCCACCTTCAGCTCTGTCACCGGAAGTCCGGCATCCTCGCTCATCAGCCCCACAAGGTCCGCGATCTGATAGGCAATGCACTCCACGCAGGCCTTGACGATTTCCGCTCTTTTGGTGGTTCTGGTTACACCGGTCAGAATGCCGGTCGCCTCGCTGTCCCAGTAGGGAGCGCCCAGCCCGGTAAATGCCGGTACGAAATAGGCGCGGTCATCGGGGTTTGCGCTTGCAGCCAGACACTCGCTCTCGTGGTCGTCTGCCAACAGCCCGACCTCTTTTTTCAGCCAGGAGATTACCGCGCCGGTGTAGTTCAGATTGCCCTCCAGAACATACTCGACTTTGCCGTTCAGTCCCCACGCTAGGCTGGTGACCAGCCCGTGGGTAGAGCGGACAGCCTCGGGACCCATCTGCATCATGACGGAGGAACCGGTGCCGTAGGTAGCCTTGATGCTGCCGCGTGAGCGGCAGTTTTGCCCGAGCAGGGCGCTGTGGGAATCCCCCAGCACGCCACGAATTGGAACAGGATGCTCCAGAAGTCCCCCGAAGTCCGTGGTTCCGAACTCAGAGTCGGACATACAGACCTCCGCCAGACTTTCTTTGGGAATTTCATAAAGCCGGCACAGCTCATCATCCCAACAGAGAGTGCAAATGTTGAAAAGCTGGGTGCGGGAGGCGTTGGAATAATCCGTTTTGAAAGAACGCCCACCCGTCAGCTGGAACACAAGCCAGCTGTCCATCGTGCCGCAGCAGAGCGTTCCCCTGTCCGCGCGCGCCTTGACTTCCGGGACTTTGCGCATCAGCCATGTCAGCTTGGCAGCGGAAAAATAGGGAGAGAGATTCAGCCCCGTCTTTGCCCGCACACTGTCGGCCATTTCGGACATCTCCTTGCAGATGGACGCCGCGCGGGCGCACTGCCAGACGATGGCGTTGTAGAGGGGCTTTCCGGTTTTCCGGTCCCAAGCCATGACGGTCTCCCGCTGGTTGGAAATACCGACCGCCGCGATCTCGCGGCCCGCAACTCCCGCCTTTTTCAGCACGTCGTCGGCGACAGCCAGCGTATTGGCGAAAATCTCCTCAGGGTCGTGCTCCACCCATCCCGCCTGATTGACGATCTGCCGGTGCGACCGATCTGCGCGGGCGATCAGATTGCCCGCCGCGTCGCAGAGGATGCCTTTCGTCCCCTGTGTGCTCTGGTCGATGGATAGGATGTAACCGTTCATGCTGCCGTCAGTCCTTCAACAGTTCCGCGGTCGCCTTTGCGATTCCCTCCGCGTTCAGACCGTAATAGTCGAAAACCTCCTGGGAGGTTCCGGTGATCACCGGCGCATCCGGCAGAGCAAGGTTCTTGATTTTCCGCGGGCAATTTTCACCCACGACCTGCGCCACAACGGCACCAAGTCCGCCAAAGGGAGAATGCTCCTCCACCGTCACCACCGCGCGGGCGCCGGAGGCCGCCTTGATCACTGCCTCCGTGTCCAGAGGCTTCACGCAGTACATATCCAGCACGGCGGCGCTGATTCCCTGCAATTTGAGTAAATCCGCCGCCTCGACCGCCGGATGGACCATCTCACCGCAGGCGATGATTGCAACATCCGAACCGGTTTGCACCCAGGTGGCTCGGTCCATGGTAAAGGGGACGTGATCCTCAGAATAAACGTCCTCGACAGGATTGCGGCCCACGCGGATGTACGCGGGCTTCGTGTCCTTCAAAAGCTCCTCAAAGAGACAGCGCGTCTGAAAACGGTCGGACGGCAGGTAGACGCGCATATTGGGAATCGCGCTCATGGCGGCGATATCCTGCGCGGAGTGATGGCTCATCCCCAGAGCGCCGTAGCTGATTCCGCCGGAAATGCCGATCAGCTTCACATTGACGTTGGAATAGGCACAGTCCACCTTCGCCTGCTCGTAGCTGCGGGTGGAAACAAAGGCTGCCGGAGACGCCGCGAACGGCTTTTTCCCGCAGCTGGCAAGCCCTGCCGCAATGCCAACCAGGTCCTGCTCGGCGATGCCGACCTCGACGAACTGGTCGGGATAAGCCTGCGCGAACGGCGTCAGGGACGCGCTGCCGCGGGAGTCGCTGCAAAGGACCACAATATCCCTGTCGGTTTTGGCATGCTCCATCAGTGTGTCGCAGATTACCTTCCTGTTTGCAATCTTATTCATGGCAGGCCGCCTCCTTCCGAGCTGCAAAATCCGCGATGATCTGCTCATATTCCTCCTGCGTGGGGAGATGGTGATGCCACGACGCCTTGTTTTCCATCACGCCGCTGCCATATCCCTTGGTCGTATGGGCGATCAGCACGGTGGGCTTTCCCTTCGCCTGCTTCGCGGCGGTGAACGCCTCGTCCAGATCGTCAAGGCTGTTGCCGTTGACGCTGATGACGTTCCATCCGAATGCCTTCCAGCGCTCCTCGGGTACCTCCTGCTTCATGACGTTCTCTGTGCTGCCGGATATCTGCAGACCGTTGCGGTCCACCACAGCGCAGAGATTATCCAGTCCGTAGTTGGACGCCGACATGGCGCCCTCCCACACGGAGCCCTCCGCCGTCTCGCCGTCGCCGAGGACTGTGTAGACCCGGTAGGAGCACCCATCCATTTTTCCCGCCAGCGCCATACCGACCGCCACAGGCAGTCCGTGGCCTAGTGAACCGGAGTTCATTTCGATCCCCTGCAGCTTGTTGTTCGGATGTCCGATATACGGAAAGCCAAATTTTGAAAATTTATCTTTGATCTCTTGCAGATCAAGGAAGCCGCAGTCCGCCAGAACGGCGTACAGAGCCTCCACGGAATGACCCTTGCTCAGGATAAACCGGTCGCGGTCCGGGTCCTCCGCCGTTGCGGGCGTGATATGCAGATGCTTTTTATAGAGAATCAGCAGCGTGTACAGAACGCTCATATCGCCGCCGATATGACCGCCGCCGCCCGCCATGATGATGTCGACCACGTTTTTACGCAGGTCCCAGCTTTTCAATTCCAGTTCACGGTTGTCCATAATCTGTCATTCCCCCCGTAAATATGCTTTGACCCGCTCCTCGATGGTATCATACAGATCCGGCTTGACGCCGATGTACTTGCAGGCCTCGTACAGAATGGGCACGACATCCTGATGGATGCCGACGCAGTGATGGATATACGGACCCTCGACGACCTTTGCCTCCAGCCGCTTGATGTTCTCGACCTCGACCCACAGATAGGTGCCCTTGCAGGCGGGACCATCCACGCCCTTTGCGTTCCCCAGCAGCAGACTGTATTCCCCGTTGTCACCGTCGAAGCGCGCCAGCGTCACCGGGCCGTGCTTGGCCTCGGCGGTGATCGCGCCGGGATAGTTGAAAGCCAGCGGGAAAGTGATCGTCGGTTTTTCCTTCGCCACGGAGATCGGCCACGGGCCGCAGTGCTGCAGCAGCTCGCCGTTAGGAATATCCGGGTGACGAATCGTCCAGTCCGCGAAGAAGGAACGATTCTTCCCCATTCCGGCAGCCTCAATCATCAGAGCAGTCACCGCGCCGTGGATGTCTGTCTCGCAGACGATGGGAATACCTTCCTCATTCAAAAGGCTGTTGGCCGCGCATGGCATGATGCCTATCTCCCCTTGAAGCGCGTTCCAGCACTGGATGGCGCCGGCCTGACAGCCGTACTTGCGGATCAGGCGTTCCATTGCCACCTTCAGTGCCGCAACGTTTTCAAGCTGCTCGTCGTTCAGCTTGGCAGTCATATGCGCACGTATGTAGGCGATTGTCTCCGCGACCTCCGTCTTTTGGGCAATGGCCGTCTTCATCTCGTCGGTGACCTCCGGCAGGGGAATTGGCGCAAGCTCAATGTGGAATTTTTCCAGGAGCTCGCCCTCGTTGCACATCGTCGAGGTAAAGTCATAGGGACGCGGGCCAATCTGTAGAATCCGCATATGGCGGAACGTCTTTACAACATTACACACCGCGAGAAAATCGCGCACGCCGCGCTCAAAAGCCGGATCGCTCAGCCGGCAGTTGGTTATGTAGGTAAAGGGAACGCCGTAGCGGCGCAGGATCTTTCCTGTCGCAAACAATCCGCACTGGGTATCGCGCAGACGGACGCCGTCCGGTTCCGGGCGCTCGTCCAGCGGTCCCCAGAGCAGGACCGGCACGCCCATATCCTGGGCAAGCCTGGCACAGAGGTATTCCGTGCCAAAATTGCAGTGCGGCAGGAACAGTCCGTCGATTTTTTCCCGTTTGAATTTCTCGGAGATCTTTAACCGGTCGTTTTCGTCATACAGGAGACCCTCTTCATTGATATCGTCAATGTCAACAAATTCGACACCCATTTCCCGCAGCTTCTGCGCTGTCAATCCGCGGTATTTGACCGCATCCGGGGCGCTGAAAATGCTGCGCCGGGTGGGTGCGAACCCAAGTTTAATCCGATCCATATTTACTTTCCTCCCGAATTGCACTTAACGCGTTAAACTTTTCAAATTTAATTTTACCTGTAGTGTAGCACGAAAAAAAGAAATCGCTGCTCAAAGGCAAACTTTTACGTTAAAATATCTATAAATCACAAAGTAATTCGATTGCGTATCGCCACTATGTACAAGTTTTTTTGTTGGTCTTGACAATTTATTAAATTGTTTAATTAAATTCAGCAAATCTATTTGACGAAAATTAAATTCAGACTATAATAGCGTCAGAATGATACGGCGGATACGCATCGGCGTTTGAATGATTTCAGGGGGAGGCAGCAATATGGGGACAACCTCAAAGGACGTAGCCCGTCAGGCGGGTGTTTCCGCGGCAACGGTGTCTATGGTTTTACGGGGAAGGCCCGGCATCAGCGATTCGACGCGGCAGAAGGTCCTGAGCGCCGCGGATGAGCTTGGTTTCCAGTATGCAAACCTGTCCGGCTCCAAACAGCATAAGATCATACAGTTCGTTATTTACAAGCGGCACGGAAAAGTCGTATCGGACACGCCGTTTTTTGAACATATGACGAAGGGCGTCATCGGCTGCGCGCAGCGGCTCGGCTATCAGCCGACCATTTCCTATTTCTATGGGACTGAAAATGTCATCGAACAGCTCCGCGGAATTAAGACCACCCGCTGCGCGGGGCTGATCCTTCTCGCGACAGAGATGTGCTCGGGGGATCTGGCGGCGTTTGAGTCCCTGAACGTGCCGATGGTCCTGCTGGACAACTGGTTTTACGGAAAGAGTCTGGACTCGGTCGTGATCGACAACCGATACGGCGCATGGGCCGCCACAAATTATCTGATTCAGTGCGGACACACACGGATCGGCTATCTGCACAGCAAGGTCGACATCCACAATTTCGTTGAGCGCAAGGATGGGTATCTGGCCGCTGTTCGCAAGCTGCACGGGGACAACAAGGCCGATTCCGCCCATCGGATCGTCCTCGTAGGCACGACGGCGGAAACCGCCTGTGATGATATGTCTGAATATCTGGCGGCAGACCCGGTCCTTCCGACAGCCTTTTTTGCCGACAACGACCACATCGCCGCAGGCTGCATCCACGCGCTCCACCGGGGCGGGTACCGCATTCCGGAGGAAATCTCCATCATCGGCTTCGACGGAATCCCCGTGGGGATGCTCCTGGAACCGCCGCTGACGACCATGTCCGTGCCAAACGAAAGCATGGGGGCGCTGGCAGTCGAGCGGCTGGATCACCTGATTCAAAATGAGACCGGCGGCGAGATCATCCGCATGGAGGTGTTTCCGTCCATTGTGGAAAGGGGAAGCGTTTTGAACCTCAAAACTTTTCAAAAATAAAGCAATACACTTCCATAACAAATTATTTTGGATTATGCCATGTGCTGCCGCTTTGTATGTCACGTTGGGAAGGAACCTCTCGAGATATGGCTCATACCCTCACACATCTATTTCTGTAAGAGTGACCAGGAGGCGAACCGAGCGAGATCCATTTTCTTGAAAAAGGAGATAAAGTATACTAAGGGGCCTGTTGACAAAAAATAAAAAAACGCTCAAATCCATAACTAGGATCGAGCGGGATGCGCAATTGTGATATGTGAGATAGAAAAAGCGGCCCAGTTGTCGTACCAACTGTTTTTGGCGGACAGTCCCATGCGATCCAGCAGGAGGTCGTATAGCAGACTGGCATCGGCAGACAGCTTCTTGAACTGGTCGCCGGCAATCAGTTGGCGCGGGATACGGTAGAATGAGAATTGATTGCTCTCGTCGCCATAGTCGTAAACAAAAACGGCTTTTGTGGGCATAGCTCGATGCTCTTTTCGCAAAATAGGTACAAACGCAGGGCGCTCCTTTCGGAACGCCCTGAAAGGGAAAACATATTGAATGGCAGTCTGCGGATATGTCAATTTGCAACGTGCCGAAAAAAAGGAAAAGCTCGTTTTGATTCATCATCAAAACGAGCTTCCTTCATTCAGTTTCCCGATGGTGGAGAATAGCGGGATCGAACCGCTGACCTCTTGACTGCCAGTCAAGCGCTCTCCCAGCACAATCGTGTAACGACCCCTCTAAAGGGGCCGTGGGAGAAGCGCTTTGATACGCAGGAAAAGGTACTTCACCAAAATGGAGCCCTACGCATTGCTACTTGTAATTTATCACATGGAAGTGATGATTGCAAGGTCATGTTGTTGAAGAAAGTGCCGCCCAAGTGAGACTATGGGCGGCACTTTTATCATAATTGTTGTAAATTGAAAGGAGGACAATGACCCTGTGGCCAGCGAAAGCTGGTCTTTTTTTATGCCAAGAAAAGGAGGTTAGCGAATGGCAGACGAGAAAAATATCACGGGCCCGGGGGAGCCTATCATTCCCGAGGCCCCCTCGCCGGGTATTCCCGGTGCTCCCCCTGCTCCCTCTGTAACGGAGCAAGAGGTGAAGCCGGGCACGATCCCCGGCATGGAGGAAGTCCCCGATCCCTCCACGACAGTGATTAACCTCACGGCGGCGCGTGAAGCCGAAAAGCAGACTGACCTGCCCACGCCGGGGGGCGAAACTCCTGTCGCTGGGCACTCTGGCCCTGTGCCGCCCAGTGAACTGGCGGGGCCGGATGACCGGGCGCCATGGGAAAAAACTTCGGACGAACTTGAGGCGGAGCAAAAAAAGCAGCACCGTGGCCGTCCCCCAAAGGCTGAAAAAGCGGAGCAGGCTGCGCCCAAGGCCGACAAGGAACAGGCGGCGGCAAAGCCCCGCAGAGGCCGCCCGGCCAGGGCTGACAAGGCGGCCCCCGACGAGGCCCAGCCGCCCAAACATCGAGACAAAGTGTCCCAAGGTAAAAAAGCCGCTCCCGCCCATGAACAGGCCACCGCTGGCGGTGGTACTGGCCCCGGTGCCGGG
>JAEWYA010000111.1 GCA_023395775.1 Bacillota bacterium | reverse complement strand
AGAAATTCCAGATAGCTCTCTCCGTCCACGCAGCACTCTCCGATGAGGGAGTGCTCCTCCAGCTCCACAGAGAGAGAGTAGAGCTGCGCCGTCTGATAGCCGGTGATCTCAGAGAGCAGGCGGCAGGGCGTCTTATCCGGAAAAAGGGCCAGCACATTTGCCAGATGCAGCGCCTGGGTACTCAGTCCCGCCATGCGCTGGCGGAGAATCTCGTTGGTGTCGGGCAGCACATCCGCCGTCGGCTCCTTGCCCCGCAGGTTCTCCGCAGCTCCCGCCAGCAGACGGGGATTCCCCCCCGTGGCCTCGTAAATGTGGCTGCGGACTGCGGCGGGCAGGTCCGCGCCCAGCACCGCGTCCAAATACTGGTCGGTTTCCTTTTTGGTGAAGCAGGGCACGCAAACACGCTCCAGCGCGGACTCGTCCAGCATGAAATTCACGTCCACGTTCAACGTCCGACTGGAGGCAAGCAGCAGCAGCTGACCTCCTCCCAGCCGACGCACCACCTGGCACAAAAGATCCTGACTGGCCGGATCCATCCACTGCAGATCCTCAAACACCAGCAGGATTTTCCGCTGCGCCGCCGCCAGGGACAGAAGCAGCGCCACCGCGTCCGTCACCAGCGCGCCGCAGCGATTCTGCTTGAACTTGCAGGCCTCCCGCTGCTCGCCCGCTTCATCGGAGAACACGGGAAACACCCTTGCGATGGTGCGCCGGGTGGCGGTCGGGATTGACAGATTCCGTTTTACAGACTCCTCCGCCACCGCCAGCATCACGTTTTTCCAGGGTTCCAGATACACACCCTCCTGCAATTGCGAGCAGTGACCCGTCAGCACCAGTACGTCTGAGAAATCCTCGTCTCGAAGAAAGTGCTGCAGAAGATAGCTCTTCCCGCAGCCGGATTCGCCGTAAAACAGCAGCGAAGGCGTCTGATAGCCGCTTTGGAAGGACTGATAACGCTCCTGTATCTTCTGCAGTAGACGGCTCCGGCTCCCCGCCAGCGGAAAGTTGACCTGTTCGGGGTCGTCCGCCGTAGTCTCGTTCCACCGGTTCACAATGTCATAGTAAAGTGCGGCTGTCTCGTGAAGCGGCGCGATCCCCAATTCCTCCGCCAGCCGGTCCTTCAGCTTTTGATAGAGGTTTGCCGCCTTGTAGTACCGCCCGTCCTTCTGATAGAGCTTCATCAGGAACATGACCATCTTTTCATCCAGTCCGTCCCGGCTCAGATACTCCAGGCTCAGCCGCTCCGCCTGAGCCAGATCACCCTTTTCCTGCGCCTCCGCCGCGCCGGTGGAAAGATCGTTCAGGGTCCGGGCCGCCATCTGCTCCCGCATTTGATCAACCCAGGCGTTGAAGTTGGGGGCGTTCTTCACCGTAAAGCCCCGCAGGAACTGCTCCGTGTCCGTAGTCCCCTCCGTCCCGCACCGGTCGAAGTCAGAGACCAGTTCCCACGCCGGATTCAGCCGCACCTCCGTTTTCGGAACGGTCAGAATCAAGTCAGACCCCAGCACTTTGCGCAAAGTATAGATCGTATGGCGCAGATTTTTGTAACCCACCTCTTCGGCGCAGTCCTCCCACAGGAGGTCAACCAGCTCCTGCCGTGTGGCGGTCTTCCGGCAGATCAGATAGTAGAACAGCGCGTCCACCCGTTTGAAGGGAAAGGACACCTCTTTCCCTTCAAGCTTCACGCAGGGTATTTGAAACAGCTGTACTTCGATCTTGGGCATTGGCCATTCCCTTCCTTCTTCCGGAAACGATTTTTCCTTCATTATACACGGCTCCGCCGTTCAGCGCCAGATCTATTTGTGCTCCTTTTACTTCGGTGATAAACCAGGGCAGGCCTTAACGGCCTGCCCTCCAATTCGTTGAAAAAGCTCACGGACTTTTTGGCGTTCCCCGATACCGCGAGTTCCCGTCCGAAAAGCAGTCTGAAAATCCGCCGTTTGTTCAGGTCGTCCGCCCAAAGTATGCCCGAATCTCTCCCACCTGATAGAGTGAGCCAAAGGCACAGACGATGTCCTTCGGACCCTTTCCAGCCATCGCCATAGCGAGGCCGCTTTTTACGTCGCCGCCGCACCGGGCGGAAACGCCGGTCAGCGCCTCAATCCTTTCCCGCAGCTCCTCCGCCGGAAGCGCCCGATGGCTCTCGGGCGTCACCGCCACAAATTCGTTGGCAAACGGCGCCATCATGACAATCATGTCGGCATAGTCCTTGTCCGCCATCACGCCCATCAGCAGCGTCATCTTCCGGCCGGGCAGATATTCCCGCAGGCACTTTGTAAGCTCAGTCACGCCGTCCGGGTTGTGTGCGCCGTCCACCAGCACCAGCGGGTCCCTTTGCAGCACCTCGAACCGCCCCGGCCAAACGACCGCGTCCAGACCCGACCTCACGGCCGATTCCGGTATTTCATATCCTCTGTGCTCTCTCAATACATCCACGGTGTCCAGCGCCACGGCGGCATTTTTATACTGATAGTCGCCGATCAGCCGCAGGCGCAGGTCTCTCCGGTCCCGATAATCCAGCGTCTGCCCGTCCAGTCCGCAAGAACGCAGCATCTCCGCCTTCGGGTCCGTGACCCGCAGAGCGCAGCCCCGCTCTTCGCAGGTCCGGCGCACCACAGCCTCCACCTCCGCCGTCTGAGCGGAGAGAATCACATCCGCGCCGGGTTTGATGATGCCGGATTTCTCTCCGGCGATCTTTTCAAGAGTGTCTCCCAGCACCTCCGTGTGCTCCAGGGCGATGTTGGTGATCACCGCCGCATCCGGCGCGTCGATGACGTTGGTGGAATCCAGGCGTCCGCCCAGACCCACCTCCAAAACCACCACGTCGCAGTGTTTCTGCTGGAAATACAGAAGCGCCATGGCGGTAATCCGCTCAAATTCCGTGGGCGGGTCCGCCATTTTCTCAGCAATCGGCTTCACCTGCTCCGCAAGCCCGGCCAGTTCGTCATCGGAGATATCCGCACCGTTCACCTTCATCCGCTCGTTGATGCGGAAGAGATGGGGGGACGTATAAAGTCCCGTGGTATATCCGGCGCGGGTCAAAATCTCGGACAACATGGCGCAGACGGAGCCTTTTCCATTCGTACCCGCCACATGGATGAACCGCAGCTTCTTTTGGGGATTGTCCAGAAGCTCCATCAGTGATCCGATGCGCTCCAGTCCCAGGCGACTCCCCTGCCAGGATGTGGCATGGATGAAATCCAGCGCCTCGGAAAGATTCATGCTACCGCCCGCTTTCCATAACGGCCCAAAGCCTTTGTCATGACGCCGATCATAATAAACTGCACCGGAATCAGCACTGCGGTCTGCACAATCCGTGTGAGGAACAGCGGTCCATAGGGTGAGCCGTACAGTACGGAAATCCAAAACGTGTTCAACAGCAGGCTCAGTACCAGCTGATTCACCGCCACCGCGCCGCCGATGCGGCCCACGGTCTGCCGCTTGTGCAAAAACAGGCCAAGCACAGCGCCGGTCAGGGCTGCAGTCAGGGTAAAACCCGGGAAATAAGGCCCGATGGGAAACAGGATTGCGCCCACAAAATCACCCAGCGCAGCCACCGCCGCTGCAGGAGCCGCGCCGTACAGCACCGCCGCCACGGCAATGGGTACAAAGCTGAAGCCGATCTTGATGTTCCACGCGGAAATAGAGCAGAACCGGGACAACACGATCTCAATGGCCAACAGCATTCCCAGAGTCGCCAACATGGAAATTTTTTGTTTCTTCATAAAAAATATCCTCCTTTATGTGATAAAAACAGCCAAGGCAATCATTTTGATTTGTTTTGGCAGTCGCCACTAGGGAGGAAATAGTTCCTTCTTTGTGGCAGCGGATGCGGGTTCAGCAACGCGAAGTTTTCACCTCTTCGTCCAACGGCGACTTCCCATCCGTCGGCACTTAACGCACTGGCCCTACTCTGTCGTCGGAGCAAGCTCCATATCCTTCGCTTCGGCCTCCGGCCAAAGCTCTCTCATTTCGCTGCTCCTCCTCTTCCCCAAAAATGCTCCGCATTTTTAGGGAGCCCCCGATAAGAGCAAGCTCCATATCCTTCGCTTCGGCCTCCGGCCAAAGCTCATGTAAAGCAGTTTAGCAG
>JAEWYA010000051.1 GCA_023395775.1 Bacillota bacterium | reverse complement strand
GTGAAGCACACCGCCCTGTATGTCGCTCCCCAGGCCCAGCCCAACGTGCTGTCGGGCGGTAAGCGCAGTCTCCGCTCCATCGCCGCCGACCTGAACACCGGCTTACAGCGGGGCCTCGCCGAGCGGTTCGACTCCACCGTCGGCGCGGGCAGTATCCTGATGCCCTTTGTCGGCAAGTACCAGCGCACCCCCGCGCAGGTGATGGCGGCGCTGCTGCCGGTTCTGCCCGGGCAGGAGACCGAGGACTGCTCCGTTATGAGCTGGGGCTGCGACGTGTTCCGCACCGGCGGGGAAAACTGCTATGAAAGCGCGGCAGCCGCCGTGGTGGAGTCCCTTGCCAAGCTGGTGGCGGCGGGATGCGACTATCACAAGGCGTATCTCACCTTTCAGGAGTATTTTGAAAAGCTGCGAGACGACCCCACCCGCTGGGGCAAGCCCTTTTCGGCCCTGTTGGGCGCGCTGGACACGCAGCTCAGCTTCGGCGTGGCAGCCATCGGGGGAAAGGATTCCATGTCCGGATCGTTTCTGGACCGGGACGTGCCTCCCACGCTGGTATCCTTTGCCATTGCGCCGGAAAAGGCGCAAAACGTCCTCTCCCCTGCCTTCAAGGAGGCGGGCCGTCCCGTCTACCTCTTTGAGCCGGAATCCGGAAAGGACTGGCCGGTAAACGCCGACGGCAACCGCGCCAACTGGGAGCGGTTCCATGCGCTGTGCAGGGCCGGAAAAGTAAATGCCGCCTGGGCCGTGGGCGCGGGCGGCGCCGCCGAGGGCATTATCAAAATGTCCTTCGGCAACCGGATCGGCTTTACGGAGGACGGCGAAAAGGGCCGTCTTTCTGCCTCCGTCCCGGGGACCATCGTGGCGGAGCTGACGGAGGATGCGGATTTCGGCGTTTTGGTGGGCCATACCACAGAAGAGGAGACCGTCTCCGTCGGAGACGAGACATTGTCCATCGCGGAGCTGCTGGAACTCAGCGAGGGCGTACTGGAATCCGTCTACCCCACCCGGGTCAAGGCGGAGAGCGGCCCCGTCCCCGTGCTGGAAGCACCCGCGTTCAGCCGCGCCGCGCCGAAGGTGGGCTCTGCAAAGCCCCGGGTACTGATTCCCGTCTTTCCCGGCACCAACTGCGAGTACGACAGCGCCCGGGCCGTCGTCCGGGCTGGCCTGGAACCAGAGCTTCTGGTTTTGAACAACCAAAACGCTCAGGGTGTGGCGGACTCCGTGGAACGGTTTGTCAGGGCCGCCCGTAAGAGCCAGATCATTTTCCTCCCCGGCGGTTTCTCCGGCGGCGACGAGCCGGACGGGTCCGGCAAGTTCATCACCGCCTTCTTCCGCAACGCCGCGGTGAAGGACGCGGCCCACGACCTCCTCAAAAGCCGGGACGGCCTGATGCTGGGCATCTGCAATGGTTTCCAGGCGCTCATCAAGCTGGGCCTTGTCCCCTGCGGCGAGATCGTCGACACCGACGCGGACTGTCCCACGCTGACCTACAACGTCATTGGACGGCATCAGTCTAAAATTGTCCGCACCCGGATCGCCTCCAACCGCTCGCCGTGGCTGGCGAGGGCGGCTCTTGGCGGGGTTTACACCGTCCCCATTTCCCATGGCGAGGGTCGGTTCCTGTGCAGTGAAACGCTTTTACAGCGTCTGGCGGAAAACGGCCAGATTGCCACCCAGTATGTGGATCCAGACGGCAATCCCTCCATGGACGTGGAGTGGAACCCCAACGGCTCTGTTTGGGCAGTGGAGGGTCTCACCTCTCCCGACGGGCGGGTTTTCGGCAAGATGGGCCACGCGGAACGCATCGGCCCGAACCTGTACCACGGCGTTCCCGGGGATTACGACCTGCACCTGTTTGACGCGGCCAGAGACTATTTCTCCATCTGACCGTTGCTTTTTCAGAAAGACGTGGTATTCTAAGGAACAAGAAAAACCGTTTTTACGGTGTGTCTCCCCGGCCTTGCCGGGGAGACGATTCCATTAAGCTCAAGCCAGAAATACAATGAAAGAGGTGGCCGCATGGCATATTTTTTTGAAGAACCCTCCCATACGTTCAGCGAATATCTGCTGGTACCCGGATACTCCTCGGCGGAGTGCATCCCGGCCAACGTATCCCTGAAAACCCCCATCGTGAAGTTTCACCGTGGTGAAGAACCCGCCATCACCGCGAACGTCCCCATGGTCTCCGCCGTCATGCAGGCGGTCTCCGGCGACGAAATGGGCATTGCGTTGGCCCGGGAGGGCGGCGTCGCCTTCATCTATGTGTCTCAGCCCATTGATCAGCAGGCGGAGATGGTCCGCCGGGTAAAAAATTATAAGGCCGGCTTTGTCACCAGCGACTCCAATCTCCGGCCTGAGAGTACCTTGCGGGACGTTCTGGCTCTGAAGGAAAAGTCCGGTCACTCCACCATGGCGGTGACCGAGGACGGCACCGGCACCGGAAAGCTGCTGGGCCTGGTCACCAGCCGGGACTACCGCGTCAGCCGCATGAACGGTACGGAGAAGGTCACAGACTTCATGACCCCCATGGAAAAGCTCATTTATGCCCCGGAGGGCACCAGCTTGAAAGAAGCCAACAACATCATCTGGGATCACAAGCTCAACGCGCTGCCCATCGTCTCCGCCCGGGGCAATTTGGTGGCCTTTGTGTTCCGCAAGGACTACGACACCCACAAGGACAATCCCCTGGAGCTGCTGGACGGCCAGAAGCGCTATGTGGTGGGCGCGGGCATCAACACCCGGGACTATGAGCAGCGCGTCCCGGCTCTGGTGGAGGCTGGCGCGGACGTACTGGTGATGGATTCTTCCGAAGGATACTCTGAGTGGCAGAAGCGCTGCCTTTCCTGGGTCCGTGAAAAGTACGGAGACAGCGTGAAGGTGGGAGCGGGCAATGTGGTGGACGGCGAGGGTTTCCGCTTTTTGGCGGACGCCGGAGCCGACTTCGTGAAGGTCGGCATCGGCGGCGGCTCCATCTGCATCACCCGGGAGACCAAGGGCATCGGCCGGGGACAGGCCACGGCGGTCATCGACGTGGCCGCGGAACGGGACCGGTATTTTGAGGAGACCGGGGTCTACGTCCCCATTTGTGCCGACGGCGGCATCGTTCAGGATTATCACATTTCGCTGGCGCTGGCTATGGGCGCGGACTTCTGTATGCTGGGCCGCTATTTCTCCCGGTTCGACGAAAGCCCAACCCAAAAGGTGCTCATCGGCGGAAGCTATATGAAGGAGTATTGGGGCGAGGGCAGCGCCCGCGCCCGAAACTGGCAGCGGTACGATCTGGGCGGAGACAAAAAGCTCAGCTTCGAGGAGGGCGTGGATTCCTATGTGCCCTACGCCGGCGCCCTGGCGGACGGCATGGCGACCACGCTGTCCAAAATCCGCTCCACCATGTGCAACTGCGGCGCGCTGACCATCCCGGAGCTGCGGGATAAGGCCAAGCTGACGCTGGTGTCCTCCGTCTCCATTGTGGAGGGCGGCGCCCACGACGTGCTGCTGAAGGACACCACCAATTCCGGTAGTCGGAACTGACTGTCTTACCGGTGATCTGTAAACCGCAAAAGTCTGCGCCGTCCCAAGA
>JAEWYA010000027.1 GCA_023395775.1 Bacillota bacterium | reverse complement strand
AATTTAAAATAACATACAAGAAGGTGCAGCCTTTCGGCAGCACCTTCTTGTTTTCATGAACCGCGCCCTTATATCGCCCGAAACACCAGAATACGAAAGCCGGTGCGGACGCTGAGTCGGTCCACCGCCGCCAGGCGCTCCGCGCCCGATCTCGGCGTTTTCCAGTAGTAAGGAGTCATCTGAAACAGGGCGTGGATCTCCTCCTGGGAATTCAGCTCCACACGGCCCTCCACCGAAATAATGTCCTCATAGAAAAAACCCTCGTAGGGCGTCTGCCTTTCCTCATTGGGATAGGGTGTGTCGTAGAGGGCCTCCTTTAGCTCCCACAGGTGCATTGCCGACGGCACAACATAGAAAAAGCTTCCGCCGGGGCGAAGCACCCGCCGGAACTCCTCAATGGCCAGCGGAGAAAAGCAGTCCAGCAGCAGATCAACGGTTCTGTCCCCCAGCGGCAGATGATAGGAGGACGCCACTGCGAACTCCACATCCCTCTCCCGCCTTGCCGCCAGACGCAGGATGGATTTGGAAATATCCGTCCCCGCCATGCGGGGGCGCTTGTCCGCGGCGCGGAGCGCCTGATAGATGCCGGCGGTATAGTACCCCTCTCCGCAGCCCGCATCCAAAATGTCCGGTTTCATCTCCGTATGAGAAATTGCCAGCGCACACAGCGCGTCCAGCAAAGGGCGATAGTATCCCTTAGAGAGGAAGTCCCGCCGGGCCGCGGCCATACCGGGGTCATCCCCCGGGGCGGCGGAGTGTTTCCGATTCACCGGCAGCAAATAGGCGTAGCCCTCCTTCGCAATGTCAAAGCTGTGCCGCGCGGGACAGACATACGTCCGTTCAGTCCGCTCCAGCACCGCGCCGCACAGGGGGCAGCAAAACAAACTGTCCACGATCCTCAGCTCCTCACGCGAATGGTCACGTCGTTGATCCACTTCCGGCTGCGGAGCCGGAAAATGCCCACCGGCATCTTACAGATATTTTCCGAGTAAATGGCGCAGCATACCAGCGGAATCGGCGCGTTCAGCACCAGCCCCGTCAGCGCCGTCAGCGGCACCGCCACCAACCACAGCGGGCACAGATCCAAAATCGCCGCCGCCCGCGCGTCGCCGCCCGCCCGCAGGACGCCGGTAATGTTGGAGATGTCGAAGGATTTCAGCGGCATTGTCACAATGTAGACCACGCACATGGTCACCGCCACCTCTGTGGCCGTCTCCGTCAGGCTGAACAGCGGATAGAGAAACGGGATGAACACGGTGGGCAATACAATCGCAAGCGCCAAGGCAATTCCCGCCCCCAGCAAAAAGGGCACCAGCAGCAGGCAGCAGCTCAGACTGTAAACCTCCTCCTTTTCTGCCCGTTCCCCGATTCGTTTTCCCACAATGACAGCGGTGGCTCCCGCCACGCCAAAGCAAGCCACCGTGGAAAATTTGTCAATATTACCCATAATGGCATAGGCCGCCAGCATATCCGCGCTGATGGCCATGTGCCCCATGATGGCGGTCATCACCGTGGTCCCGAGACCCCACAGCGTCTCGTTCAGGATTACCGGCCCGGCGTAGACCACCGCGCTTTTCAGCATAGCGCTCCCGGGGTGGAACAGAGCATTTGGAACCAGCGGAATCCGTGTATTGGAGAGCGCATAGCACAGGACGATGACAAACTCCACCACCCGGGAGGCCAGCGTTGCCGCCGCCGCGCCGGTGATGCCCAGCCGGGGCGCGCCAAAGTGCCCGAAGATCAGGCAGTAATTCAAAAACGTGTTCAAAAGCATGGAGGTTGCAAACACCTTCATGCCGAAGCCGGGGTTTTCCGTGCTCCGCTGCATTCCCACGTATACGGAGCTGACGGCGTTGAACACATAGGAGACGCCCACGATCCGGACGTATGGCGCGCCCAGTTCAATCAGCCTTGCGTTGTTGGTGACAAGGGCCATCACTCCCTCCGGAAAGAAGAACAGGATCAGCGCCGTAATTCCGGAGACAACTATCCCTGCATACGCGGCGATGCCCATCACCCGATTGATGGAAACCGGGTCCCCCTTGCCCCAGTATTGGCACACCATTACAGTGAGGCCGCTCATAAGACCGAAAATAATAACCTGAACCAAGAAAATAGGCGTATTGGCAGCGGTAACCGCGGACAGCTCGTCGTTGCCGAGAAGGCCCACCATAAAGGTGTCCACGAAACCCAGAGACGTGGTGACGAGGTTTTGCAGGATCATGGGAAGCGCCAGCTTCCACAGCCGACCGTAAAAGCCGGGCTTTTGGCAAAGGACGGAAAACATAGTTACCTCAATTATTCTTTACTAATTTAAAATGCTCCCCCGTCTCATCCTCTGCAAAGGCGCAGAGTTTACAGAGGATGCAGCGCTTGTTGCTCGTCACAGCATGGGAAAGCGCGTATCGTGGTGCTTTTTCAGCGCGGCGGCGGCCGCATCGATCTCTTCCCTCGTGGTCTCGGGACCAAAGCTCAGCCGCACCACTCCGGCGGCCACCTTTTTTTCAAGGCCAAGCGCCGCCGTCACCTGGCTGGGTTTTCCCTGATGGCAGGCGGACCCCGCGGAGATGCAGATGCCCGCGTCGGACAGATCGTTCACCACGTTCTGACTGGGGTAGCCGGGCATGGAGACAGACAGCACATGGGGCGCGGTCCCCTTTGCGATCAGCTGCAGGTCCGGAATCTCCGCAAGACGTTCCATGGCGTAAGCCTTGATTTCGGCCATGTGCCGTAGCTTTTCCGAAAGGCCCTCCATCCGCAGCTCCGCCGCCTTGGCAAAGCCCGCGATCTGGGCGGTGGCCTCCGTTCCGGCGCGGAAACCGGACTCCTGTCCGCCGCCGGGCAGCAGGGGACGGGGACTGCGTACCCGTTCGCCGATGTACAGTGCGCCAATACCCTTGGGGCCGCCGATCTTGTGGGCGGAGAGGGAAATAAAATCCGCGCCCAGCGTCCGAGCGGAAAAGGGGACCTTCAAAAAGCCCTGCACTGCGTCGGTG
>JAEWYA010000007.1 GCA_023395775.1 Bacillota bacterium | reverse complement strand
CCTCAAGGCCGAGGCCCAGAATTTTCAGCCGCTCATGGTAAAACTCCCGCTCTTTTTTCGTCACGCCCCACCGAAGGCCGCGTTTCTTTCCCCGGCGATAGGCCAGAGCCAAATTCTCTTCGATCTGCATGTTGGAGGCGGTTCCCATCATGGGGTCCTGAAATACCCGCCCGATATAGGGTGCGCGGCGAAACTCCGGCAGGCCCGTGACCTCCGCTCCGTCGATGAGGATGCTTCCCTCGTCCACGGGCCAGACGCCTGCCACGGCGTTGAGCATGGTGGATTTACCCGCGCCGTTTCCGCCGATCACGGTGACGAAATCCCCCTCGCTGAGGTGGAGGTCCAGACTTTGCAGAGCCTTTTTTTCATTGATGGTACCGGGGTTAAACGTCTTTGAGATATGATGGATGTCAAGCATTTCCGTTTTCCCCCTTCTCCGCGGCCCGGCCGCGTTTGCCCGCCAGTTTGAAAGAGCTTCTGGACTGGGCCTGCAAGTACGGTACCGCCAGGAACACCGCCACGATCACCGCGGTGAACAGCTTCAGGTCATTGGAATTCAGCTTCAGCCAGAGAATCAGCGTCATAACGATGTAATAGAGGATGCCGCCGACAATGATAAAGCCCAGCCGCACGGCGAAATTTGCTCCCTTGCGAAAGATGGCGCCGCACACCACTTCGCCGATGATCACGGCTGCCAGACCGATGACGATAGAGCCCCTGCCCATGTTGATATCCGCAAAGCCCTGATACTGGGTCATGAGGCCGCCGGCCAAAGCCACCAGCCCGTTGGAAAGGCCAAGACCCAAGACTTTCATGGAGTCGATGTTGATGCCCAGCGCCCGGCTCATGGCGGGATTGGAGCCGGTGGCCCGAACCGCGCTGCCCTCCTCGGTGCCGAAATACCAGTACAGCGCCCCAACGATCACCCCGGCGATGAGGACTCCGGTCAAAATCGCCGCGGGCACGTGGCGAGAGGTGATGAATACCGGAAATTTGTCCGGATTCACAGACTTGTTGGCCGCCATACCCATGATGTGCAGGTTGATGGAGTACAGCGCGAACTGGGTCAGGATTCCCGCCAGAATGGCCGGAATACCCAGTCTGGTGTGCAGCAGTCCGGTACACAGACCCGCCAGCACGCCCGCAAAAATGGCCGCCAGAATCGCCGCCCACGCGGGCCAACCCGCCAAAATCAGCATGGCGGTCACCGCGCCTCCGGTGGTAAAGGAGCCGTCCACCGTCAGATCGGCGATGTCCAGCAGACGGAAGGTAATGTATACGCCCAAAGCCATGATGCCCCAGACGACGCCCTGAGCGATGCCGCCGGGCAGGCTCTTCACAAGATTAATCGGATCCAGCGAAGCAAAATATGCCGCGATCTGCATGGTTCTTCCCCCGTTTCATTGTTTTGTTCGGCAACAGGGGAATGGGGCGTCGACACCCCATTCCTCCATCGTCGATCTCCCGCCGGGACGCGAAGGCCTCCGCGTCCCGGTGGGAAAATCGGCAAATACAGGACAGTTTAGGCCTTGATGGCGGTATAGTCGCTGGGAATGGTGATGTTCAGAGCGGCGGCGCGGTCGGCGTCGTACTCTTTCACGGGGTTGGTATAGTACGCAATGGGCATGGTGGAGATATCCGCCTCGCCGGTGAGAATCTTGGCGGCCATCTCGCCGGTGGTGCGGCCCAGCTCATAGTAGTCGATGGACAAGGTGGCGATGCCGCAGCCCTTGCAGATGCCCTCTTCGCCGCAGATGATGGGAATACCGGCGGGCTGGGCCACGTTGTTGATGGCCTCGGTGCAGCTGGCGGCGGTGTTGTCGGTGGGGATGTAGAGCGCGTCGCACTCGCCGCAGGCGGTGGTGGTGACGGCGGCCACGTCGTTGGAGTCGGCGAAGGTGTAGACATTTACGGTTGCTCCGGCGGCTTCCAGCGCGGCCTTTACCATGTCTGCCTGATAGACGGAGTTGGCCTCGCCGGAGCAGTACACAATGCCAACCGTCTTGGCGTCGGGCAGCAGCTCGGCGAACATCGCGGCCTGCTGGTCCAAAGGCGCCAGGTCGGAGGTGCCGGAGATGTTTCCACCCACGGTGCCGTTGAATCCATCAATGCTCAGAGCCACGCCGTACTCGGTGACGGAGGTGCCCAGAATGGGAATGTCGCTGGTGGCGGCCGCCGCGGCCTGCAGGGCGGGCGTGGCGTTGGCCAGAATGAGGTCCACGCCGGAGGAGACCATCTGCGTGGCCATGGTGGAGCAGGTGGCGGAATCCCCGGCGGCGTTTTGCAGGTCAAAGTGGACGGCGTCGCCCAGAGCGTCGGTCAGCGCGTCCTGAAAGCCCTTGGTAGCGGCGTCCAGAGCCGGGTGCTGTACCAGCTGAATGATGCCCACATTGTAGGTTTTTCCGGCGGAGGACCCGGACGCGGCGGAGGACCCGGAGGCGGATGCAGCGGAGGATGCAGCGGGAGCGGCCTGACCGCAGGCGGCCAGGCTCAGGGCCATGGCGGAGGCCAGAGCCAGACAGAGCAGCTTCTTTTTCATGACAACAACTTCCTTTCATCTAAAACAAATCAATTTGAATCTCGGATCGGTTTCCAAACTATAAAAAGCGGCCCCGTCCAAAGGACGGAGCCGCTTCTCATACAAAAAAAGCGAAACTCAGTCTTTCAGGCGTTCCCCCGACTTTTGCGCACGGTAATAACGGCCCGCAAAGCGGACCTCGGTAAAGTAATAGAAGGGGGCGGCTGCAGACAAATTGTTACGCATGCTGGAGCGCTCCTTTCCGCCGTTTACCGGCCTGATCATCTAAGTACTTTGACAGTATATAGCTTTAAACAGCTAAAGTCAACCGTCATTTTGCATAAAATAAGTTTGGCCGATCCTCAAGTTTCACATGAAATCAAAAAAACGAGGTAAAATTGGGTTGTATCGTTGACAATCTCCCTGAAATGCGATATAAATATAAGGTATTTTTTCAGTATGCCCCGGCAGTTGAGCGCCTGTGTGCTCCACCGCCGCGAGGCAGCGATCTGCGGCGGGAAGACGCAGGTTGACCCGCCCTGAAAATCGAACACCGCAGGCCGTGGATCGCGCTGAAAGTTCCTGTTACCAGGGGACTTTTCACCGCAAAATGTCCGCGGCGTTTTTGTTTTTTTAGGCGGGAAGCATGGTTAGACGGAGAAAATGTAAAGGATAAGGTGGATGGTTATGGCGACAAAATTTGTATTTGTGACCGGCGGCGTGGTGTCGGGCCTGGGCAAGGGCATCTGCGCGGCGTCCCTGGGACGCCTTTTGAAGCAGAGGGGCCTGCGAGTGCGCAATCAGAAGTTCGACCCCTATATCAATGTGGACCCCGGCACCATGAGCCCCTATCAGCATGGGGAGGTTTTCGTCACCGACGACGGGGCCGAAACGGACTTGGATCTGGGCCACTACGAGCGGTTTGTGGACGAGACCCTCACCGGAAATTCCTCCGTCTCCTCCGGAAAAATTTACTGGTCCGTTCTCAACCGGGAGCGCCGGGGCGATTATCTGGGAGCCACCGTCCAGATTATCCCCCACATCACCAACGAAATCAAGAGCCGGGTGTACGCGATGGCGGGCGACGACGTGGACGTGGTCATCAGCGAAATCGGCGGCACCGTGGGCGATATTGAGTCCCAGCCCTTTCTGGAGGCCATCCGCCAGGTGGGCGCGGAGCAGCCGCAGGGCAACGTGGTCTTTATCCACGTGCCGCTCATCGTTCAGATCCCCGGCAGCGGCGAACTGAAGAGCAAGCCCACTCAGCACTCGGTAAAGGAGCTTTTGTCTCTGGGCATCCAACCCGATATTCTGGTCTGCCGGTGCGACGCCCCCATCAGCGGCGACGTGCGCCGGAAGATTGCCCTGTTCTGCAACGTTCAGCCCGACTGCGTCATTCAGAACACCACCGCCGAGACGCTGTACGAGGTTCCCCTGCTGCTGCAGAAGGAGGGCCTGGACGAGGTGGTTTGCCGCCGCCTGGGTCTCATCACGCCCCAGCCCGACCTGCGGGAGTGGGCCGCCATGGTCCGGCGGGAGAAGAACGCCAAAAAGCACGTGGAAATTGCGCTAGTTGGGAAATATACCCAGCTGCACGACGCATATCTCTCGATTGTGGAGTCATTGAATCACGCGGGCATTTCCAACGATGCCATTGTGGATATCCGGTGGATTGACTCCGAGACGCTGAACGAGGAAAATCTGAAGGAAAACCTGAAGGGTTGTTCCGGAATTCTGGTACCTGGCGGCTTTGGAGACCGGGGCATCGAGGGAATGATCGCCGCCGTGCGGTACGCAAGGGAGAATGATATTCCGTTTTTTGGAATATGCCTCGGAATGCAGATGGCGGTGATCGAGTTTGCCCGCCACGTTTTGGGCAGGGCGGACGCGAAC
>JAEWYA010000172.1 GCA_023395775.1 Bacillota bacterium | reverse complement strand
GATAAAGCCGAAGCGGAATTATTTCAATCCACGCTCCCCGTGTGGGGAGCGACGACGCACACCATAGCGGGCGCGGCAATGCAATTATTTCAATCCACGCTCCCCGTGTGGGGAGCGACGACTGATTTGAATTTTTACCGATAGTTGCATATTATTTCAATCCACGCTCCCCGTGTGGGGAGCGACGCTTCTGGCGTGCCTACGGATAGCTGGAATAGTAAATTTCAATCCACGCTCCCCGTGTGGGGAGCGACAAAGTATGGTATCATGTTTTGGGGTGATATCGTATTTCAATCCACGCTCCCCGTGTGGGGAGCGACCAGCACCACGGGGACGTTTGCTTTGATTCTGCTGATTTCAATCCACGCTCCCCGTGTGGGGAGCGACTTCTAGGGCGGCTTGCTCAATTGTAATTGCTCCAATTTCAATCCACGCTCCCCGTGTGGGGAGCGACTGCGCCCTTCCTCGAACCGCTTTTCAATCAAAGATTTCAATCCACGCTCCCCGTGTGGGGAGCGACGTTGCAAAGGCTCTGCAAAACCTGTACCGTCGTGATTTCAATCCACGCTCCCCGTGTGGGGAGCGACAGCAAAAACAGACAAACAGAGCATCTTTTTTTGTGAGTTCTTACATTAGTTACGCAGTTTTATATAATGTTTTCTTTGGCCTCGTTCAAACCTACCGGAAAATCATCCGGTATTCCGGTGCGAACCACCCAACAAATTGCCGACTGCTTCCCGTTCGCACTACACAATCAGCGTTCCCTCCGGCGCATATCCCGGCTTGACGCCAAAGTGTTCAATTTTGGTCTCATAGCGATCTCCCAACTGGTAAAAGCGCAAACTGTCAAGGCTGTCATCCATCAGCAACTGGAGCTTTGCCTTCAGCAGTCGGTACTGCGCGGCATCCAGCAGGCACTCAAACACACTGTTCTGGACGCGCTGTCCATAGTTGACGCATTGCTTTGCAATCTGCCGTAACCGTTTTCGCCCGGCGGCAGTCTCCGTGTTGACATCATAGGTAATCAGCACCAGCATAACTCCTCCTACTTCCACAAAAACGGTGGATATCCGTCCAGATCCTCCCGAAAATACCGGGCCAGCAAAAGAGCCTGTACATATGGCACCAGTCCCCAGGGCAGCTTTTCTCCCAGATACGGGTGCGTGATTACCTCCCGCTTTCGCTCCTGCCAAGCGGACAACAGTTTTTTTCGTCCTTCGTCCGTCAAAAGCACGGCGCCGCTCTCCTGTATCTGTAAATGCTTCTCCGTAATCTGGCGGTTGTTGATCAGCGTCAGGACAAAGCGATCTGCCAGTGGCGCCCGTAGCTCCTCCATCAAGTCCAGCGCCAGCGATTCCCTCCCGGCCCGGTCCCGGTGCAAAAAGCCCACATATGGGTCAAGCCCCACGCTCTCCAGCGCCGCAGCACAGTCTCTGGCCAACAGGGTATAGGTGAATGACAGCAGCGCATTGGCCCCATCCATGGGTGGACGTCGGCTCCGGCCGTGAAATGCAAATGCTTGCTTCTGATTAAGGATCAGATCATCCAGCACGCCAAAATATTGCGTTGCCGTCTTGCCCTCCAGCCCCCGCAGCTCCTCCAGATTCCCTGCCTGTCGGATAGCAGGCAGGGAATCCGCCAGAGTGCGGGAGACCACGGCGAGTTTTTCCGCATCAATCCGTGTTCCGTGATCCCGGATGGTCCGTTCAATGGTCCAGCGGGCGTTGTAGACCTTGCCGAAAATCATCCAGCCGGCAATGCGGCAGCTGGCGAACAGATCGTCCGCCGCGCGGTACTGCGTTCTGCGCAGCAGGACGTTGCCTCGGTTTTCTCCGCTGACCCGGGCCAGAAACCGCCCGGTGGGTGTCAGGAAGCTCAAATCGATGCCGTTTCTGCCGCAGGCGCCCATGAGGGCCGGGCTGGCCCCCGCGTAGGAGAAGCAGAGGATGCCCTCCAGCGTGTGGAGCGGAAAGCGCCCCAATGTCTCTTCATGGCGGGAGAGGACTACATTCTCCCCGTCCAGCGTCAGATAGGCGTCCTCCGTCAGCACGAACAGAGTGTTCAGCAGTTTTCTCATTCCGCCGCCTCCTCATGTGCGTTCAGGTACTCCTGCACCGACGGGGCCCTGCTGAGCCGGGGCAGGCAGAGCTCCTTCAGAGAGCAGGCGTTGCAGCTTTTGGAGGTCCGCACCCGGGGCGTACAGCCCCGGGCCATCAGTTGATGCATCTCCAGCAGAACGGATTTTACCCGCTCCCGCAGCTCCTGGGTGAAAACCACCGGCAGGCGCCGCCGGGTCTCCCCGTAAAACAGGCTGCCACCCGGAACGGCGCAGACCAACATCTCCTCCAGACACATGGCCTGCGCACAGAGCTGCAGCTCGTCCGCATCCCCCGCCTTGGGTTCACCCCGCTTGTACTCCACAGGCACCGGCTGCCAAAGACCCTCCTGCCCGTGAAGCGGAATTCCGGCATCGTCCAAATAAAATTCCACCACATCGCAAGTACCGGAGATTCCCAGCGCTCTGGAAAAGACCCGCATCCCCCGAACGATCAGCAGATTGCCCCGGCGTTCGGAGGCCTCCGCATCGTGGGCGCGCTGATGAAACAAGTCTCCGTCCACCGTGCGCAGATTTTCCTGCCACAGTCCCTCCAGATGGATCAGCGCCCACTGCCGCCGGCAGAAGGCAAAGTGCTGAATGCCCGAGAGCATGAGCCAGTCGTCTTCCGGATATTCCATCACTCCATGCACATGCAGGCGACGCCGGCAGGCAGCGCCGCTTCGTCCAAAGAAACCTCATAGTCACCGTAGCTGCGGGGCGCGCCCTCGCTGGTGCGGTGGACGGACACCGTGTCAAAGAGCTTGTAGGCCGGGGCATTGCCAAGCTCCGTGTCGTGCTTGAACACGATCAGCTTGCGGACGGCCATCTTGCCCCGGGCGGCGGAGTGATCCAGCTCAAACATATTGAGAATGGCCTGCCAGAGCAGGGCTAGGTCGTCCTCGGAGAAACCGGTGACCTTGCGGGCGAGGTTAGCGGAGACGTAGCCCTCACAGCGGTAAAGACCGTAGGGCACAATGTACTTGCGGCCCATTTCGGTACCCTTGTTTGCGGCGTCCGCCTCGGTGGTGATGGCCACACGGGTGATGGTGACCTCCTGCGGCAGGATCGGGTCCACAGAGTGGGCAAAGCCCAGCTGCACCGGCCCCCGGACCTGTCCACAGTTCAAAGCGGCTTTTACAAAGGTGGTCATGACGGCGCCAAAGGTGCGGATATCAAAGTAGTTCTTACACATCCAGTCCCGAATTTCTCCGTCAATTTTGGGATTCTCTTTCTTCTTGTCCTTGATGGTCCTGTCATCCACGCCCAGAGCGGCGTAGGCCCTGGCATCGCTGGTGTTGAGAGGAATGTTCTCCTTGATGTAAATGCCGTAGCCCGGCGCATCCTCCTTCACCGTTTCCACATAGTTACGGATCTTCCGCTTCAGGCACACGTCGGTGACGAGGCCGCAGCCCGTCTCCGGGTCGATCCGGGGCATATTGCCCGCATCGGGGTCGCCATTGGGATTGCCGTTTTCCACATCGAACAGAATCACAAATTCATAGCGGTTTTTAATCGGCTCAATCATGGTTTATACCCTCCTGTTTTTTCTCATAACGTTTTTGTGTTTGATGGTAGTAGCCCAGCTGAAAAATTCCCTGATCATGCAGGCTGAGATGGGTGGGATAGCCGTTGTCAATCGTATTCGTCAATTTGATGAGCTGCCGGTCCAGATTCACATAGGCTCCCTTGTTTGCGCCCTTGATCTTTTTAAGGTGTTTTTGCGCCAGATTGATCAGCGTGGGGAAAATGCTGTCCGGCATGGAGCAGGCCGAGTTGAAATACTTGTCCTTGATGGTGGCGTTGATGCCCGGATTGGCCTGTTCCTGAATGTTTTCCAACACGGCAAACATCCGTCCCAGAATGTAGGGCGTATACGTCGTCTGTTCGTTGAGTTCCACGCTCAAAGCCTCCTTGTAATTCTGATACTCTGCCGCGCCGGCAGTGTTTTTCAGCAGATACGCCTTGATGATGGCGGCCCGGCCCCGGGTCACCCGGTGCTCCGCGCGGATGCGCAATTGGATGCCCTCATACAGTGTGGCGGGGTATAGCCCGTCCGTCAGGATGGCGCGCAGGGTGTCGCCCGACATCTCCGGCGAGGGAGTTTTTTTCTGCGCCTTCTGGTTCACTGTCTCGTTAAGCAGGCTCCAAAGGGACAGACTTTCGCGCGGGTCATCGGAGGGGCGGACGATCTCCAGCCGCTGATCGTGGCGGTTCAGCTTTTCGGCTAGCGCGCCGAAGGTGTCCCGGATAAAAAATCGCACGGAAAGCCGCGCGGCGTTAGGCGCAAGCCCCAGAATAAAAAATGGGTTGGTCGGCCGCAGCGGGACGGCATTCCAGTTCGCAGCCTGCCCATGCGCCAGCTTTTTCAGCAGTCCGCTTAAATCGCCGTCGCTGATAGAATCCGGCATAC